>CAITEM010000606.1 GCA_903891395.1 uncultured Hyphomicrobiales bacterium
CGCTTGCAGCAAGCACCAGAACGTCACGCCGGTTCAGTGTGCTCCCTCCCCCCTTGTGGGGGCGGGTTGGGGTGGGGGGTCGTTGCGATCGATCAGCCATTCGTACCTTTCAGCACCACCCCCACCCGGCGCACGCCGTGCGCCGGCCTCCCCACAAGGGGGAGGTAAAGAAAGAATTCAAGACCGCTGCGCCTTGACCGCCTTGGCCTCGTCCCACCACCACACCAGCGGAAAGGCGGACGCCGCATATTTCGGCATGGTCTCGGGATGGCTGAAGCGATCCCAGCGCGCTGTCCGGGCGAACGGATAGCTCCACTGCGGCACCACGTAATGATTCCACAGCAGCACGCGGTCGAGCGCCTTGGTGGCGGCCACCAGATCGTCGCGGTCCTGCGTGAAGATGACGCGCTCGATCAACTTGTCGATCGCCGGATTCTTGATGCCGATATAATTGCGCGACCCGGATTGGTCGGCCGCCGCCGAACTCCAATAGCCGCGCTGCTCGTTGCCGGGCGACAGAGATTGCGGCCACGATGCGATGATGATGTCGTAGTCCCACTGCCGCAGGCGATTGATGTATTGCGACGTATCGACGGTGCGCACCGACACCGCGATCCCCAGACGTTCGAGCGCCGGCTTATAGAACAGCACGATACGTTCAAAGACCGGCTGACTGACAAGCAGTTCGACGGCCATTCTTTCGTTCGTCTTTGTATTAATGAGACTTGTGTCGTGGATTTCATAGCCGGCATCCCGCAACAGCGCGAACGCGGCGCGAAGATTGTCGCGCTGGGCCTGTTGGCTGCCGCCGGCCGGATTGGTGTAAGGCGCGGTGAAAACCTCCGGCGGCACGTCGGCGCGCACCGTTTCAAGAATCTCCAGCTCTTTGCCGGCGGGCAGGCCGGAACACGCCAGTTCCGTTCCGAAGAAGTAACTGTCAATGCGCTTGTACTGGCCGAAGAAGAGCTGCTTGTTCATCTCTTCGAAGTCGAGCGCGAAATTGAAGGCGCGGCGCACACGGGCGTCCTTGAACTTCTCGCGCCGGATATTGAACGCGAAAGACTGCATCACGCCACGGCTGCGGATCGGGAATTCCTCCTTCACCACGCGCTTGTCGCGCACCGCGGGAAAATCATATGCGGTCGCCCAATCCTTGGCCGTGTTCTCGTCGCGCCAGTCGACCTGGTCGCCCTTGAAGGCTTCCAGCGCAACCGTCGAGTCGCGGAAATACTCATACCGGAATATCTGGAAATTGCTGGTGCCGATCCGGACATTGAGGTCCTTGCCCCAATAGTCCGCGACTTTCTCGTAGGCGATCGAGCGGCCCGGCGTGAATTCTTTGACGCGATAGGGGCCCGAGGCGAGCGGCGGCTCCAGCGTCGTCTGCGTGACGTCGCGCTTGTTGCCGTTCTTGTCGGTGCCCTCCCAATAGTGCTTCGGCAGCACCGGCAACTGCCCGACGATTTGCGGCAGTTCGCGGTTGCCGGGACCGTCGAAGGTGAAGGTCACTTCGCGCTCGCCGGTCTTCTCCGCTTTGGTGACGTGGCGATAATACGCGCCGAGCTGCGGGCTGGTGGTCTTGAAGGCGTTGAATGAGAAAATCACGTCGTCCGGCGTGACCGGTTTGCCGTCATGCCAGCGCGCATTGGCGCGCAATCGATAGGTCACCGTCGCGAAATCGTCCGGATGGCTGACCGCTTCGGCCAGCAGACCGTATTCGGTCGAGACCTCATCGGAGGCGCTGGTGGTCAAGCTCTCGATGAAAAGTTCGGTGCCTTCCGCCAGCGTGCCTTTAACGCCCGACACCACCATGTTGAGATTGTCGAAGGTGCCTTCGGCGATCTGGCGCACCGTGCCGCCCTGCGGCGCCGCCGGATTGACGTAGTCGAAATTCTTGAAGCCCTCGGGATATTTCAGGTCGCCGAACAGCGACAGGCCGTGCTTCCAGGTCTTGGTCTGCGCATGGGCGGAGCCGGCGACCGATCCGGCGCCAAGCACGCCCAGAGCCGGCGCGGCGAGCGTGGCGGCGGTGGCGCGCAGAACGGAGCGTCGGGACATTTTCATGCAATTTGTTCCTTGAAGCCAAACGCTCGAACCGACGCCCTAATGCAACGCATCGCGGGCGATTATGTCGGTTTTTCGGTCCGCCACCAGCGGCGGGGCGCCGCAGACGCGGTCTAAACGCAAAACGGCCGGGCGCTGGGCCCGGCCGTTTCGTAAATTCGTACCTGGAAGGCTACTTCTTGGCCGGCGCTGGCGCGGCCGCCTTGGGCGCGTCCGCCGGCTTGGCGCCAGCGGGTGCCGGAGCGTTTTCCGCCGCTTTCGGCAGCGGCTGCGGGGCATCCGACAGCGTATTGAGGAAGTCGATCACGTCGGCGCGCTGCTGGCCGCGCGACAGACCGGCGAAGGTCATGTTGGTGCCGGGGATATAGCCGCGCGGATTGGCCAAGAAGGCGTAGAGTTCGCCGAAGGTCCAGTTGCCGCCTTTGGCTTTCATGGCCGCCGAATAATTGAAACCGGCTTCGGTCGCGCGGGCGCGGCCCACGACACCGTACAAATTCGGGCCGACGCGGTTGGGACCGCCCTTTTCGAAGGTGTGGCAGGCCTGGCACTGCTTGGCGGTGGACTGGCCCTTATCGATGGAGGCGGAGGCCATCATCGTTTCCATCGGCTCTTCGGCTTCCTTGGCCGCGCCAGCAGCCTCGCCGCCGCTGTGTTCCTTGACCGCGATGGCGTAACCCGGCTTGGCCGGCTTCTCCGGGGAGAAAATGGCGCCGGCGCCGATGTTGAGCGCGAGCAAGATCAGGCAAGTGGCGAGAATGGCGCCAAGAACCTTGTTGAGTTCGAAGGAATTCATCGGAAAACGGCTCCCGGAGCGGGCAAAACGAGGCGGGATTTGGCTCGCCGCCGAGGTCCCGGCAGCGGCGGAGAGATACCGGTTTGCCTCCGCGCTGGCAACCCGTATAAGCGCCGCGGCGCTATCGACATTCGTCTTGTCCAAGACCTTATCCAAGGCCTTAGCCGCCAACCGCCCGAACCAATGCGCAACACCATCATTCTCATACCGGCCCGCATGGCCTCGACCCGCCTGCCCGGCAAGCCGCTGGCGGATATCAACGGTCTGCCGATGATCGTCCAGGTGCTGCACCGCGCCGAAGCCGCCGGCATCGGCGAGGCCGTGGTGGCCACCGATTCGGAAGCCGTACAAGCGGCGGTAGAAAAAGCCGGCGGCCGCGCCGTTATGACCGGCGGGCATCATCAGTCCGGCTCCGATCGTATCTTCGAGGCCCTCGAGGCGCTCGATCCGGAGCACCGCATCGATTTCGTCGTCAACGTGCAGGGCGACCTGCCGACCATCGACCCGGCCGACATCCGCGCCGCGCTCGGTCCGCTGGCCGATCCGGCCGTCGATATCGCTACGCTGGCGGCCGTCATCACCGACCCGGCCGAACGCACCAATCCGAACGTGGTCAAGGTGTCGGGCGCCATCGTTACGTCGGGCCGATTTCACGCCACGACCTTCACGCGCGCCGACGCCGCCGGTCCGGGGCCGCACTATCATCACATCGGGCTGTACGCTTACCGGCGCGCGGCGCTGGCGCGCTTCGTCGCGCTGCCGCCTTCGGCCAACGAGCAGCGCGAGCGGCTCGAGCAGTTGCGCGCGCTCG
The DNA here is from genome assembly GCA_903891395.1 of uncultured Hyphomicrobiales bacterium. GTDB lineage: Bacteria > Pseudomonadota > Alphaproteobacteria > Rhizobiales > Xanthobacteraceae > Pseudolabrys. Next base: position 3,669 of record CAITEM010000606.1, read on the forward strand.
ACGCCGGCATGCGTATCGACGCGGCCATCGTCAGAGGCGTGCCGCTCGGCGTCGATACGCCCGAGGAATTGGCCAAGGCGCGCAAAATGCTCCTCGGTTGACTTGAGCAGACGTTTGCGCAACGAAATCGCCAAAGGCGGGGGTCATGGCGAAGAAAAAGATCATTTTCCAGGGCGAGCTCGGCGCGAACTCACATATCGCCTGCCAGGAAGCCTATCCATCCTATGAGGCCGTGCCGGGCGCAACCTTCGAGGATTGCTTCGCCGCCATCACCGGCGGCAAGGTCGATCTCGGCATGATTCCGATCGAGAACTCGGTCGCCGGCCGCGTCGCCGACATCCACCATCTGATGCCGACCGCCAAGCTGCACATCATCGGCGAACACTTCATGCCGGTACATCATCAATTGCTGGCGGTGAAGGGCGCGAGCCTCAAGACCATCAAGACGGTGGAGAGCCACGTCCATGCGTTGGGGCAATGCCGCAAGCTGATCCGGGCGCAGCATCTCAAGGCCGTCGTCGCCGCCGACACCGCGGGCTCGGCTCGCGAGGTCGCCGAAGCCGGCGACAAGACACGCGCCTCGATCGCCACCGCGCTGGCCGGCAAGATCTACGGTCTCAAGATTCTCGCGCACAACATCGAAGACGAAAAACACAACACGACCCGCTTCATCGTGCTCTCGCCCAAAAAGCAATGGGCCAAACCGCAGCCGCGCGGTCGCGTCGTCACGACCTTCATCTTCCAGGTCCGCAACATTCCCGCCGCGCTGTACAAGGCGTTGGGCGGCTTAGCCACCAACGGCATCAACATGACCAAGCTGGAAAGCTACATGGTCGGCGGCAGCTTCTCGGCGACGCAATTCTACGCCGACGTCGAGGGTCACCCGTCCGATCGCGGGCTCGAGCTGGCGCTGGAAGAATTGGCTTTCGTCTGCCAGCCGAAGACGCTGCGCATTCTCGGTGTCTATCCGGCGCACAAATTTCGCAAAAAGCTCAACGGCAGATAACCCGCGTCAGTTGGCCTTCGCCACCTCGTCCGTAATCACCTTGAAGCTGGCCAGATTGTTCATGCCGAACGTCGTGGTGATCGCGACGTCGATGGCGTCGCGGCCGCGCGCCATCAGCACGCGACCGAGACGCGGCGTATTGTTGCGCGGATCGAACATTTGCCAGCGCCCGCCGATATAAGCTTCGAACCAGGCGGCGAAGTCGCCGACCGCCCAGGGCTTCGGCGTGCCGAGATCGCTGAGATAACCGGTGCAATAGCGCGCCGGAATATTCATCGCGCGGCAGAACGAGACCGCCAGGTGGGTGAAGTCGCGGCAGACGCCCCGCCGCTCATAGAACGCTTCCGACGCGGTTCGCGTCGGATTGGCATGGCCGTAGTTGAAGGTGATGTGGTTGTGGACGTAGTCGCAGATGGCCTGCACGCGCGCCCATCCGGGCGGCGTGTTGCCGAACAAATCCCAGGCGGCCTGCGACAGCTTCTCGGTATCGCAGTACCGGCTCGCCAGCAGAAACACGATCGCCTCTTCGGGCAAATCTTCGATCGAATGCTGCTGCGCGCTTTTATCGAAGCTGTCCGGCTTGCCGGAATCACGCACGATCGCGTTGCTGGCGATCCTGAAGCGCCCGGCTGGCGCGACGATACGGCTGCACCAATTGCCGAAGCCGTCGCGATAGGCGGTCAGCGGCACCACGGGGTCGGTGATGATATGATCGGGAATAAGGATATCGGCGGCACGCGTGTAGTGGATATGCAGCACCAGTAGCATCGGGGTGGGCTGCGGCAGGTCGTAAATCAACTCATAGCCGACATTGAGCTCCACACTAAAATCCTTTGGAATTGAGGCGCGGCCGCCTCCAAAAAGCGAACCTACGCTCATAATCGAGCGCTGTCGCCTTTTGCCTGATCAGGTTTTCTGCGGGGTCAGCCGGTCTTTGTCCAAGAAATAATGCTTGGCGAATGCGAGCAACTGCGCATCGCTGGGATGATCGACGGTTTCCACGCCGATGATCGCCTTCATCAGCCGCGGATCGTGCTGGTCGATATGTTTCACCAGTTCGGTCTTGGCGGCGGCAGGTCCGGTGATCAGCACCGCGCCGGCGTCGGCGACCGACTGGGCGACGGCATGCAGGAAATCCTTGTCCGCCGCCGCGTGGCCGCTGCCGATCGAGTTGGCTTTGTGATGGATGTGCTGGGTCGGATTGTCCGGATGCAGGACGAGCTTGTCGACGTCGGTCGGGCTGAAATGAAAGACGCGCGCTTCGCGGTGATCGATCCAGATGACGGCGTGAAAGTGATGCTGGCTCATGGACGTTACCTTTCCTGCACTCGACAGTATTCGGACCTTGTAGTCCCGCGCGCCCTGGCCCTCTTTGATCTAGGTCACCTGCTCGCGCTCGTAACGCGCGACAAAGCGCGGTGACAGCGTGCGCAGACGCTCGATATCGATGCGGCCGGAGCGCATGATATAGCTCATGGCGAATTCGGCCGGCGCAAAGGTCATGTGATCGCCAAATTGCTCGTACCAGGCCGCACTGGCATTGGCGCCGCGCACGATCTTTTCCACAATCGGCCGCCGCGCCGCCTCGAAAGCCGGCAATGCCGCGCCGACATCGTCGTCATGTTCATCCAAAGCACGGTTGAGCGCAATGGCATCCTCCATCGCCAGCCGCGTGCCGGAACCGATGGAAAAATGCGCGGTATGAAGGGCGTCGCCGATCAGGACATGATTGCCGTGGTGCCAGCGCGCGTTCGATACCTGCGGAAAACGCCGCCACACCGAATTGTTGGAGATCAGCGGGCGGCCGTCGAGCGCGTCGGCGAACACTTTCTGACACAGCGCGCGTGAATCCGCGTCGTCCATCCGCTCCAGTCCGGCGCCGACAAACGTGGCCGCGTCGACCTCGACGATGAAAGTGCTGCGGCCGGGCGCGTAGCGATAGTGATGCGCGTTGAAATTGCCGATCGGCGTGTGGCGGAAGGTCTGCGTCAGCGTGTCGAAGACCTTGCTGGTGCCGAACCAGGCGAAACGGTTGGCCAGATAAACGACGCTGGCGCCGAACTCCTCGGCAAACGTATTGCGCACCAGCGAATTGACGCCATCGGCGCCGACGATCAGATCGGCCTCGCCCAATTCGTCGAGCGATTTCACCGCGCGGCCGAACTGCGGCTCGACACCCACGGATCGCAACCGCGCCTGCAACAGTTGCAGCAGCTTCAAGCGGCCGATGGCGGCAAAGCCGACGCCATCGATGACGACGCGCTCGTTGCGATGCACGAGCGTCATATCGCTCCAGGATTCCATCTGCGGCACGATCGCAGCGACGGTGTCCGGATCGTCCTCGCGCAGGAACTCCAGCGCGCGGTCGGAGAACACCACGCCGAAGCCGAAGGTGGCATCGGCCTGGTTCTGCTCGACCAGCACGACGTCGGCGTCCGGCCGGCGGCGCTTGATCAGATAGGACAGATAAAGGCCGGCGGGGCCGGCGCCGAGGATGGCGATGCGCATGGCCAGCTTGTACCGCAACGCGCGGCAGGCGTGCTAGCATCGCCCTCCGTCATTCAACCGAGAACACAAGCCATGCTCGACACCAGCTTCGCCCTCACGCTTCACATCCTCGGCGCCGTGGTCTGGGTCGGCGGCATGTTTGCGGCCTATCTCTGCCTGCGCCCCGCCGCGGCCGTGCTTGAAGGCCCGCAACGCCTGCAATTGTGGCGCGGTTTTTTCGCCAAATTTTTCATCTGGGTCTGGGTGTCGATTCTGCTGCTGCTCGGCAGCGGGTTCTGGATGCTGGTCGCGACGTTCGGCGGCTTCAAAGGCGCGCCGATGTACATCAACATCATGATGCTGCTCGGCCTGATCATGGTCGCGCTTTTCGTCTGGCTGTTCCATGGCCCGTGGCTGAAATTCAAGCGCGCGGTTGACGCCAAGGATTGGGCGGCCGCGGCCGGTCACATCGGCCTGATCGCCAAGATCATCCAGATCAATCTGCCGCTGGGGCTGATCGTGGTGATCGTCGGCGGCACCGGACGGTTTTGGGGCTAGCGCCGGGGCCTCACGGCAACAACAGCGTCGCAGCCAGCCAACGACTCTCAAGCCACATTGACGTATGGCCAAGCGGCGATATTCATGGGCGCGCCGAAGCGCGGCCGCCCTGATCGATGCC
>CAITEM010000607.1 GCA_903891395.1 uncultured Hyphomicrobiales bacterium
GGACGCGGCGCGTCCTTGTCGAGGCCGGCGGCGGCGAACAGATTCGGGCCCGGTTGGGCGCGTGGGCTCATCCGTTGAACACCGCGGAGATTTTCTGTCCGCCGCGAATAATCTCGATGCGCCAGCTAGCGCCGGGCGTCTTGCTGATGCGTTCGAGGTCGCGCGTCTTGGCAACGCGCTCGCCATTGACCTGCTCGATGACGTCGCCGCGCTGGAACCCGAGATTGCTGGCGTAAGAACCGTTATCAACGTCGAGGATGACGACGCCGCTGTCGATGTTCTGCACCTGCAACTCGTCGGCCAGCGCCGGCGACAGGTTTGCGATCTTGGCACCGGAGAAAGGCGAGCGCGAGCGGATGGTGAGTTCGTCACGCGGCGTCTCGGGCGCGGTCTGCAAAGCGATACTGACGGTGAGGTCGCGTCCGCCGCGCAAAGCGCCGAGTTTCGCCGTGCCGCCAAGCGGCTTGGTGGCGAAGCGGTAGTCGAAGGCATTGGTGTCATCAACCACCTGCCCGTCAACCGAGACAATCACATCGCCGGCTTTCAAGCCGGCTGCCGCCGCGGGACCGTTGTCGGTGACGCTGGCGATCAGCGCGCCGGCCGGGCGTTTGAGGCTCATGCTGTCGGCGATTTCCGGCGTCACCGCCTGCAGTTTGGCGCCAAGCCAAGGCCGTTTCACCGCGCTGCCGCCGCTCTTGGCCGAAGCCAGCACCACCTGCACCATGTTGGCGGGAATGGCGAAGCCGACACCTTGCGAGCCCCCCGAACGCGAGAAGATCGCCGTGTTCAGTCCAACCAGTTTGCCGGTGAGATCGACCAGCGCGCCGCCGGAATTGCCGGGATTAATGGCGGCATCGGTCTGGATGAAGAACTGATAGTCGGAAATACCGACTTGCGTGCGCGCCAGCGCCGAGACGATGCCGTGGGTAACGGTCTGGCCGACGCCAAACGGATTGCCGACAGCCAGCACAATGTCGCCTACCTCAAGCGCATCGGAATTGGCGAAGTCGAGGAACGGAAATTTCTCTTTCGTGTCCTTTAGACGCAGCACCGCCAGGTCGGTGCGCGGGTCCTTGAGCACGACGGTAGCCTCGAACTCGCGCTTGTCGGCGAGCGACACCTTGATGTCGTCGGCGCCCTCGATGACATGGACATTGGTAACAACCAAGCCGGAGGCGTCGGCGATCACGCCGGAGCCAAGCGAGCGCTGCACCTGCGCCGGTCCGCCGGGGCCGCCCGGCACACCGAAGAAGCGGCGGAATATCGGGTCGTCGAACAGAGGGTTACGCGTCTGCTGCACGGTCTTGGCGGCATAGACGTTGACCACGGCTGGGGCGACGCGCTGCACGACTGGCGCGTAAGACAGTCGCAGTTCGCCGGCGTTCGGCACGCGGCGGTCCTGAGCAAAGGCCGGCGCGGTCAGCGCCGCCGCAGCCAAAAGGGCGATCAAAAGAGGTTTGAGGCGCATGAGGTCGAATCCCGGCGAACAGCCGAGATATAGGCCTCTACTGGGCCTAAATGAAGGCCGAGGAACGTCACACGCTGTCACTTCCTCTCCCCGTTCTTACGGGGCGAGGAACAGCGTCGAAACTTTTCCCGACCGCCCCCGGTCTGACCGCTCCCCGCACACGGGGAGAGGTAAGAGTTACTCCTGCGCGGGCACGGTGCGCAGATAGGCCACGACCTCGTCCAGGTCGTCGCCGGTCATGTGAGCGTAAAGGGCAAAGCCCATCGGCGGCTTAAGCGGGCTGCCGTCCTTGCTCTTGCCGGTCGTGACGGCGGTCTTGATCTCGGTGTCGGTCCACGCACCGAGGCCCTTGGTCTTGCTCGACGAGATGTTGCGTGAGGTCGACACGCCCCACGGTCCTGGGAAATCGAAGCCGCCAGCGCCAAGCTTAGTAGTCCATTCGCGGCCGCGCGGGCCCATCGGCGTGTGGCACTCCATGCAATGGCCGATGGTGGCGAGATAGAAGCCCTTCTTCACCGGGTCGTTCATCATCGTCTCGGTCCACGGCTTCTCGGAACCGGGGAATTGCACATGCGGGATTTGCATCTTGTAGATCGGGTCCGGCACCTTGTTGGCGACCGGTTTGATCGTGCGCAGATAGGCAACGATCGCCGTCATGTCGCTGTCGGTGATGATGCCGTAGAACGCCGTCGGCATGACCTCGGCGA
>CAITEM010000608.1 GCA_903891395.1 uncultured Hyphomicrobiales bacterium
CATTATGGATTTTCGCCGAGCGTTTAGCACGTCAGGCGGCAATTCGTCCCGCGGCGGCTTCGCATGCATAGCGGGCGGTTTCAACTGCTCCGCCGAACGAGAAATAATGCGGGCTGGCGTTCAGGTCTCCGGCCGCTTCCAGCGCCGCCAGTACAGCGTCAGGGCTGGCGTGGCCGATGAGGCCGCGCCCGGTCGCGGACATCAGGCCGCGCAATGAGGCAGACACGCCGCAGCGCTTGGCGTAGCGCAGCAGGCCGGTGACGCTGGCAGGGCCGGCCATGCCGACTTTCACCGGGACGGTGATGCCGCAGGCGCGCAATTGCCGGAGCCAGCCGACGACGCGCTCCGGCGAGAACGAAAACTGGCTGACGATGGTGACGCTTAGTCCGGCGGCGCGCGCCGCGGCGATTTTCTGGTCGAGCGCGGCCTCCAGCCGGCCGAGCGGAATGCGGGGATGCTGTTCCGGATAGCCGCCAATGCCGATTTCCTCGATGCCCGCCTCGCGCAAGCCGCCTTTCTGGATCACCGATAACGCATCGGCGAAGGGCCCGGACGAATCGACATCGCCGCCGATGATCAGCAGGCGGCGCACGTCCGCTTCGGCCCTTAGTCCGGTGAGCAACTCGTTCAATTGCGCCGCACTGGCGAGACGCCGCGCCGCGATATGGACGACCGGCTCCAGCCCTGCGTTGCGCAAGCGCGTTGCGGCGTCGATCTGCGCCCGCGGATCGACGGTCGGCACCGCCGTGAGAAACACCGGCGTGCCGGACGGCAGGATGCCGGCCAGCGCCGCGATCTCGGTCGCGTCGGGCCGTGTGGCTTCGAGAGAGAAGTTCGCTGCGAACTTCATGAATCTTTCTCGCGCATGATCTGATCCGAAAACCCGTACCCACTTTTCGGGATCATGCGCATTACTCCCGCCGGCGCGAGATCACGAAAGACTCGTCATAGAACCACAGCCCACCGTGCTCCTGCAGCACGTCGCGCGTCGCCTCGATATAGCGGCGGTCGGAATTGACGTCGGCGAGCCTGTCATCCTCGATCTGCGCCACATAGATCGCCGCGTTCCAGGCGGCGAGCAGCGTCGAGGTGCCGATCGACGACGAGATCTCCGACGGTAGCGTGTGCATCTCATAGCGGAACAGCGAGCGCTCGTCGGAATAAGCGTTGAAGTTCAGGTCGCGCCCGGCGGTGCCGAGATCATGCTTCACCGCCTTCAGCAGTTCGTGGCGGCTGTGCATGAATGGATTGTCGTCGGGCCAGACCTTATGGATGATCTCCATGCCGGGATCATGGCCGTAGGAGTGGATCGCGATCATGCGGCCGCCCGGCCCAAGCGCGCGCGCCAGAGGCGCCAGCACGCGCTTGGCCTTGAATTCCACAGAAGCGCGCGCACGATAGGGCTGCGACGCGATAACAAGGTCGTAATCGGCGACGGTTCCGCCGGGCTTCGGGATCACCTGATCGAGCAAAAATTTGTGGTCGTTGCGATAAAGCACCAGCACCACGGGACGCTCATAGACCGGATTACCGCTCTTCTGCGAGACGCGCGCCTTCCAGTTTTCACCGAGGAAAGGTTCAAGCGCGGTGATCTGCTGCTCGAAACTGTGCGCGGTGTTGCCTTCCAGCGGCACTTCCTTCCAGACCATGCTGGACGCGGCGGCGACCGATTTCACCGACAGCCACGGGGCTTCGGCATAAGCCAGATTGGTCAGCACAATGACGCTGGACGGATGTTCGATGAAACGGTCGGCCATCTTCTGCAGCGTAAGGCGGACGTCCTCGAGGCTGATTTCCTTGGCGACGATATAGAACGGCATCGTCGGGTAACGGTCGTGCATCGAACGCATTACGCGCGCCAGCACGGTGCCGTCGCCGACGCCGGCGTCGAACACACGCACTGCCGGCGGCCGCGGATGGATGTTGGCGAGTTCGAGGCTGACGCGGTTGGCGACTTCCCACTTCTCGCTGCAGGTATTCACGAACAGCAGATATTTCTGCCGGTTGTCGAAGAAGCGGAAATTGCGTTGGGGGTCGTCGCTGGCCTGACCCGAGGCCATCGGCGGCGCCAAAGGTTTCACCGTCGGCAGCGTGGATTGCGTCGGATCGAACAGCATGCGGCGGCGGGCCGGCGCGCCGTCGGACTGGAGCGCCATGAAGGCGCGGATGCGATCGAGCGTATCGGTCGTGATGCGGCCGCCGTTGCGCAGGCGGCTGGCGAGCTTGCCGTCGTTGACGGCGCGGCGGCCGAAGGTCGATTCCGCCAAGCCGCGCTGGCGGCAGAATTCGCCGATTTCCTGAAGGATGGCTTCGTTCATGCGGCGCTTCCTTGCATTCCCACTGCCGACTCTGAGGGCCGGTTCAGATACAAAGACAATCAAGCAGCGAGGTGGCCGTCAACTGCAAAACAAGCGATATAATAGTTGGGCAGAGTGGGTGGGCAGACCATAGGCCAAAATATATAGATAAATCAGTGGCGCTGCGGTCAATAATTTTCTTTTGTTGTCTGCAAACTTAAAATTATTGGGCAACAGCCCAATATGCGAGATAGATGTGGGCCACAAGCGGGCGCGCCAACGCCGCTTTAAGTTCTTCAGATGTCGAAGAAAACCGTTTCGTTATCGCCCTGGACGCGGATGTCGAAGCGATAGCGCGGCGGCTCCGTGCCGGCCTCTTTGTGGGCAATCAACGTCCCACGCCGGCCGGCAGGCACGAGATTCAAGATCGCATCGGTCGCGTTGGTTGCTTCGTCGGAAAAATAAAGCCGCGTATAGACCTGACGCAGCATCCCGCGCGAAAAAATGCAGAACACGATGTGCGGCGCCTGCGGCTTGCCGTTCGGTCCCGGCACCACGCCCGGCTTGATGGTGTCGAAACTGAAGATGCCTTCTTTGTCCGTCGCCGAACGGCCGAAACCGGTGAACTTGGCGTTCGGCCGCGGCGCCTCGCCCCGCGCATGCAAATAGCGGCCTTGGCTGTCGGCCTGCCAAATTTCGATCATGGCGTCGCTGATCTGCACACCGTCGCCGTCGGTGATGCGGCCTTCGATACGGATCTTCTGGCCGGCAGCGTCAGGGGTGATCAGATTGTCGCCGACCGTTTCTTTCCAGCTATAGCTGCCATTGGGATCCCACTGCGCTCGCCCCTTGGGCGACAGGCCATAGGCGAAGAACGGACCGACGGTTTGTGAAGGCGTAATTTCGGACATTTAGTGCTCGTCGTTATCAAGAGGCGTCTGTTCGCGGCCGCGCAACACGATGTCCCAGCGGAAGCACAGCGCCCAATCCGGAATGGTGTTTTCAAGGTCGAAGGTCGAAACCATGCGCGCCCGCGCCTTCTCATCCGTCACCGAATTGAAGATCGGATCGTAGGGGAACAGGTAATCGCCTGGAAAATACATCTGCGTCACGAGGCGCGTCAGGAAGGACTCGCCGAAGACCGAGAAGTGGATGTGGTTCGGCCGCCAGGCATTGCGATGGTTGCCCCAGGGATAGGCGCCGGGTTTCACGGTGATGAATTTGTAGTAGCCGTTTTTGTCGGTAATCGTGCGGCCCGCGCCAGTGAAGTTCGGATCGAGCGGCGCCGGATGCTGATCGACGATGTGCACGTAACGGCCACAAGCGTTGGCCTGCCAGATTTCCACCAGCGTGTCGGGCACCGGACGCTTGTCTTCATCGAGCACTTGGCCGTGCACAATGATGCGCTCGCCGAGCGGCTCGCCCTTGTGCTGCTTGGTGAGGTCGGCGTCGCCTTCCTGCACCGCGTCATGACCGAAAGCCGGCCCTGTCAACTCGGACAACGTGTGCGGCACAATGATCAACGGCTTCGACGGCGAACGCTTGGCCGTGCTGCGATAGCCCGGCGACAGATGCGCGGGGTAGGCGCTGAGACTTTCTTTCGGATAGATCAGCGACATTGTCGTTCCTCGTTAAACCTTTTCGATCGCCAGCGACACGCCTTGCCCGACGCCGACGCACATCGTGGCGAGGCCCAGTTTGCCGCCGCGCTCTTCGAGACCATGCGCCGCCGTCAGCGCCAGCCGGGTACCCGACATGCCGAGCGGATGGCCGAGCGCAATCGCCCCGCCGTGCGGATTGACGTGCTCGGCATCGTCGGCAAGCCCGAGCTGCCGCAAGCATGCTAGCGACTGCGAGGCAAAGGCTTCGTTGATCTCGATCAAATCATAGTCGCCAATCTTGTGGCCGAGCCGAGCCATCAGCTTGAGCGTCGCCGGCACGGGGCCGATACCCATGATACGCGGCGGCACCGCGGCCGACGCCATGCCGAGAATGCGCGCACGCGGGGTGAGGCCATGAGCCTTCACCGCCGCTTCGGACGCCAGAATCAACGCCGCAGCGCCGTCGTTGACGCCCGACGCATTGCCGGCGGTGACGGTGCCGGGATTGCGGAACGGTGTCTTCAGCTTGGCGAGTTGCTCAAGCGTCGTCTCGGGACGCGGATGCTCGTCCTTGTCGACCTTGACCGTCTCGCCTTTGCGGCCGGCAATCTCGACCGGCACGACCTCTTTAGCGAAATACCCGGCGGCGATCGCCTTGCCGGTGCGTTGTTGCGAGCGCACCGCAAAGGCATCCTGATCGGCGCGGGTGACCTGGAAATCCTCGGCGACGTTCTCGCCGGTTTCCGGCATGGCGTCGACGCCGTATTGCGCCTTCATCAGCGGATTGATGAAACGCCAGCCGATGGTGGTGTCGTAAATCTCGGCCGAACGCGAGAAGGCTTCCTGCGCCTTGCCCTGGACGAAGGGCGCGCGGGTCATCGACTCGACGCCGCCGGCAATCGCGAATTCCATTTCGCCGGCGCGGATGGCACGGGCGGCGGTGCCAACCGCGTCAAGGCCCGAGGCACAGAGCCGGTTGAGCGTCACGCCCGGCACACCGACGGGAAGACCGGCCAGCAGCAACGCCATGCGGGCGACATTGCGGTTGTCCTCTCCGGCCTGGTTGGCGCAGCCGAAAAACACCTCATCGAGCTTTTCCCAATCGACCTTGGGGTTGCGCGCCATCAGCGCCTTGAGCGGCACCGCGGCAAGATCGTCAGTACGCACCTTGGCAAGCGCGCCGGCATAGCGACCGATCGGAGTGCGAACGGCATCGCATAGGAAAACGTCACGTGTCGCCATTTGCGGCCTCTGATTCCGAAAAAATGCGGGCATTGCCCCTGTTTCGAGACCGTATTTAGGGCTCGCCACGGACAGGGTCAAATGGCGAAATCGGCATAGGTGATGCTCCCGAGACGCGACCAGAATGTTGAAGCCCCAACCAATTTTCACCATTCAGGCAGAACTTGAGCCGGCGCTGAATCTCGGCCTCGCCACCTAAGGCGAGCGGCACATTATCGGAGGAACCGTGCGCGGACCAAAGGCAAGGCCGACGCAACCGCTATCTTGGTGCGGCTTTGAAGTCCAAACCGTCGCCGATTTTTGGCATCGTCAGCAATGGCGTCGCCGGCAATGCCGTCCTCGTGACTTTATCTTTATCGTCCGAGATCGAGCCAATGCTACGGCTCATTCGCCGCGTCAGATAATTGATGCTGACCTGCTCTATGGCGCCCTTGAAGCGCTCGACGTCTACGCTGTCGTATCCGATCAGCTTGAAGTCCGTCTTTTCGTAGCGGAACGTATAGGTGAAGTGCCCCATGTTGCCGCCGAAATAACCGAGCGTCACCTGCAGCGTGCCGTTCTTGATCTCGACACCGCCTTCCTGCACGCCATTGGGATCGAGCGGATCCTGCGCCGAGGGCTCTGTCGTGCGTGCAATCAGCGTATGGTTTTCCAGCGCTAGATCGTAGCCGCCCGCGGCGTTGGCAAAGGCCACCATCAAAATACGCGGATTGGTATCGTAGTTCTCCGGCCCGCCCTGCTCGCGCATATCGACAATGTTATGCTGGTCGGCCGCGCGGAGCATCAACACCACGTCGTCGCGGCCGTCGCCGTTCAGGTCGCCCATTTTTTGAATTTCGATCCGCCATTCCTTCGGCACGAAGCATTCGATGGATTGGGCGTGCTTCGCCAAAGCGGGGTAGGACGCCGCGGGAATGACCGGCTCTGCCGCCACCGCACAGGCCCCGCACAGCAACCAGCCAATAGCGGCCACAGCGGTGCGCATTTCCAATCCTTGCCGAAACATGGCGCGCATAGAGACCCTTTGACGCCTCATTCTCCGACCTTGGTCGTATCCGCGCGAAACAAGGTTTATTCGATGATACAGCGCGGCGGCACGGTATTGTAAGCCGACAATAAGCTCGATCAACCGGCGCGCCGTGTTGACGAATCGGGCCGCGGTGGTGGACGAACTCTATGCTTCGCCGGTATCGTCGCGAGTCATAGGTATCAAAGGACAAAGCAGATGGATATCAAGGGACAGGCGGCGATCGTCACCGGCGGCGCGTCGGGATTGGGGGCCGCCACCGCCCGCGCATTGGCCGCGGCCGGCGCCAAGGTCGCGATCTTCGACGTCAATGAGAAGGCGGCGGCCGAAGTCGCCGCCGAGATCAAAGGCATTGCCGTGACCTGCGACGTCGCCGACGCCGCTTCCGGCGAAGCGGCGGTGAAGAAGGCAGCCGAATCGCAAGGGCCGGCGCGTGTGCTGGTCAATTGCGCCGGCGTCGGTCCGGCCAAGCGCATCGTCGGCCGCGACGGGCCGCAGCCACTGGCCGACTACGAACGCGTCATCCGGATCAACTTGACCGGCACCTTCAACATGATGCGGCTGACGGCCGCCGCGATGCAGCCGCTGGAAGCCTTTGCCGACGGCGAGCGCGGCGTCATCATCTCGACCGCCTCGGTCGCGGCTTTCGAGGGCCAGATCGGGCAGGCTGCCTATGCATCGTCCAAGGGCGGCGTCGCCGCGCTGACCTTGCCGGCGGCGCGTGAATTCGCGCAATTCGGCGTTCGCGTTCTCGCCATAGCGCCGGGCATTTTCGGCACGCCGATGCTGCGCGCGCTGCCGCAGGAGGCGCAGGATTCGCTCGGCGCCGCCGTGCCCTTCCCCAAGCGTCTCGGCGAGCCCAAAGAATATGCCTCGCTGGTGATGCACATCATCAGCAACAGCTATCTCAATGGTGAAGTGATCCGCATCGATGGCGCGCTGCGCATGGCGCCCAGATAGCAATGACCTTCACCCACACCCGCACGGTGCGTATCGAGTGGGGCGACTGCGACCCGGCCGGGATCATTTTCTATCCGCGCTATTTTGAGATCTTCGACGCCTCGACCGCGATGCTGTTCGAAGCCGCGCTTCGCATCACCAAACATCAGATGTTCAAGACGTTGGAATTTTCCGGCTGGCCTCTGGCGCGCACACAAGCGCGGTTTCTCAAACCGACACGGTTCGGCGACGACGTATCCGTCGAGAGCGGCATCAAATTCGGCCGCACCAGCTTCGATGTCGAACACAAGCTGAGCTTGAAGGGTGAACTCTGCGCCGAATGTACGGAGAATCGGGTCTGGACGCTGCGCGATGCGCAGGGCCAACTCAAGTCGCATCCACTGCCGAAGGCCGTGCTAGCGAAGTTCGCCTGAACTCGTTGTCTCTGCTCTCCCGGAAAAGAAAAAGATCACTCAATCTCCGCCGCGATCTTCTTCAAAATCTGGATGAAGCGCTTGCGGTCGCGCGGACCGATGACGGCGTCGAGATTACGCTCGTGGCGGCGCGCGCAACGCGTCAACTGCGTCAACGTCTTCTTGCCGGCCGTGGTCAAGTTCAAGCGGTAGGTCCGGCGGTCGTCGCGCGTGCGCGCACGCTCGACCATGCCGCGCCGCACCAAATCTTCGACCACCGGCGTCAGGCTGGACTTGTCGCGGCCGGCCGCCTGACTGAGTTCGGTCTGGCTGATACCGGGATTGCGCGCGATCAAGGTTAGGGTGGCGAAGCGGCCGGGACTTTCGCCAACCTCCTGGGAGCGGCGCGAAAACGCCTGGAACGCGGTTTCCTGCGCCATGCGCAAGTTGAAGCCGATCCAGGCCGCGAGCGGCCCGAAACTGATAGGTTTGGCAGCGGCTTCGCCGTTCTTCGCGCGCGGCTTAACGCCACGGCTGCCGTTCCTGGCAACATTGGTTTTGGCACGCCGTTCGACGACCGGACCGTTGATGAATTGCACTGCCATATCGCCTCCGCGTTTCCCTTGAGGACCGACCTCTGCGCCCCGCAAACGGAGGCCGCAGTTAGTTGGGCATCAAACGATAAACTTTACACCTCGTCCAATATTCGGCCGAAGCGTATTCAAGGAAGCGTCTTTCACAACGATTTTCGTAGGCGTGCTGCCCTTCGTCGCCACCGACATGATCGTCGTCCCGATTCCGGCACTGTGGCTGCCGTCGCAAACGTGAGGGCCTTCCCCCCGCTTTTTCATGTGGTAGCATCGCCGCGCCAAATGGTTGGGGACCAAACCATAGGCCGGGAAGAAACATAAGGATCGACACGTGCGAACGGCAGGTACGGCATTTCTCGAAGCGCTCAAGGAGGCTGGCGTCTCCTATATATTCGCCAATCTCGGCAGCGACCATCCAGCGATCGTCGAGTCGATCGAAGAAGGCAAAGCGAACGGTCGCGGTTTTCCCGCGATGCTGACCTGCCCGAACGAAATGGTCGCGCTCAGCGCGGCGCACGGCTACGCGCAGGTCAGCGGCGAGGCGCAGGCCGTCATCGTTCACGTCGAATGCGGCACCCAGGCGCTCGGCGGCGCGGTGCACAACGCCTGCCGTGGACGCGTGCCGGTGCTGATTTTCGCCGGCGCGACGCCCTATACCCAGGAAGGCGAACTGAAGGGATCACGCAACGAATGGATCCAATGGATCCAGGACATCGGCGACCAGCGCGGCATCGTGCGCAACTACACGAAGTTCGATTACGAATTCCGTACCGGCCGCAACATCACGCAGATCCCGCATCGCGCCATGCAACTCGCCAAGAGCGAACCGATGGGCCCGGTCTATCTGGTCGGCGCGCGCGAGGTGATGG
>CAITEM010000609.1 GCA_903891395.1 uncultured Hyphomicrobiales bacterium
CATCGATGCGCTGGCCGATTCCGTGGCGGCCAAGCAGATCACCGCCTGGCTGTCGGACGAGCCGATGATCTACGACAAGCTGACGCCGTTCGAATATCTCGAATTCGTCGCCGGACTGTGGCGCATCGATACGGCCGCCGCCGAGCGTAGCGCCAACGAGTTGCTCGACTGGCTCGGGCTGGCGCCGCACGCGCATGAGCGCTGCGAAGGCTTCTCCAAAGGCATGCGGCAGAAAGTGGCGCTGGCCGGCGCATTGGTGCACGAGCCGAAACTCATCATTCTCGACGAACCCTTGACCGGGCTCGATGCCGGTTCGGCGCGGCAGGTCAAGAACGTGCTCAAGGAGCGCGTGCGTGCCGGCGGCACCGTCATCATGACGACGCATATCCTCGAAGTCGCCGAGCGCATGGCCGACCGCATCGGGGTCATCGCGCATGGCCGCCTGATCGCCGAGGGCACGCTCGACGAATTGCGCCTGATGGCCGGCAAGACTGAAAGCCTGGAGGACACCTTCCTCACGTTGGTTGCCGACGCGCCGGCCGTGGCTGCCGAGTGAGCCAGCCCGCGACGCTCACTTGGCTGGCGAGCCATGAGTTGCGGCTGAGCTGGCGCGACTGGCTGTCGCTGATGACGGCCGGCCGCCGCCATCGTCTCCGGACCGTCACCATCGCGCTGATCGTGTTCGCCGGTTTCGTCCATCTGCTGGCCTGGTCGATGGTCGGCCCTTACGCCAATGCCGCGCCGGACAAGGCGACGCTGGTGGTCGTCAGCGGCTGCATTCTGTTGTCGTGGTCGCTGCTGCTGTCGCAGGCGATGGAATCGGTGACGCGCGCTTTCTACACGCGCTCCGATCTCGATTTGATTTTGGCGTCGCCAGTGAGTCCGCGCAAAGTCTTCTCGATCCGTATCGCGCGCATCGCCGGCTCGGTGTCCCTGATCGCGATGCTGCTGGCGTCGCCCTTCATCAACGTGCTGGCGGTGCTCGGCGGTGCGCGCTGGCTTGCCGCCTATGGCGTGGTCGCGGCGATGGGCGCGGTAGCGGCGGCTTTGGCGGTGGCGCTGACGGTCGCGCTGTTTCGCCTCATCGGCCCGAAGCGCACGCGGCTGATCGCGCAGATCGTCGCCGCGGTGATCGGCGCATCTTTCGTCATTGGTCTGCAGGTCGCGGCGATATTGTCCTATGGCAGCCTGTCGCGCTTTGCGCCGCTGCAATCCGAATGGTTGATCGCGCGGGCGCCGGGCGCGGACAGCGCGCTGTGGTGGCCGGCACGCGCGGCGCTGGGTGACCCTGCCGCGCTGGCGGCGGTCATGGTCTTGAGCGTCGCGATCCTGGCCGCAGCGATTGCGGTGTTCTCCATCCGCTTCGGCGAGCACGCCACGGCCGCCATGGGCGTCTCGAACACCGTGGTCCGGCACCAGGCGTCGCGGGGCTTTCGCCGCCGCTCGCCGGCCAGCGCGCTGCGGCGCAAGGAATGGGCGCTGCTGATCCGCGATCCCTGGCTGATGTCGCAGACGCTGATGCAGATTCTCTATCTGCTGCCGCCGGCCTTGATGCTGTGGCTCAGTTTTCGCGACAGCGGCACCGCACTGGTCGTCGTGGTGCCGGTCGTGGTGATGGCAGCAGGGCAGCTCGCGGGCGGCCTGGCGTGGCTGTCGATCTCGGGCGAGGACGCGCCGGATCTGGTCGCGACCGCGCCCATTACCGGCCGCCAGCTTACCTGGGCGAAGGTCGAAGCGGTCATCGGCAGCGTCGCCGCCGTCTTCGCGCCGCTGGTCGTGGCGTTGGCGTCGCCGGTCGCGGCCGTCGTATGCGCTTTGGGTGTGCTCGTTGCGGCGGCCTCGGCCACGCATATCCAGCTTTGCTTCCGCGTGCAGGCCAAGCGCAGCCAATTCCGCCGCCGTCAGACCTCGTCGCGGGTCGCGACCTTTGCCGAGGCGTTCTCGTCGATCGGCTGGGCGGCCGCCGCGGCGCTGGTCGCCGGTGGCAGTTGGCTGGCGCTGTTCCCGGCCTTGATCGCGCTCGGCGTTCTTGCCGGCGTGCGGGCAATCGCGCCAAAAGTCGCTTAGGCGCGTGACGCGCGATTGCGCCAGCGCAGCACCAGCCAGCCGATCAGGACAACGTTGAGCAGGTTCGAGCCGACGCCGACCGAGAAGGCCGGCGCGTAGTAGCCGTAATGATCGTACAGCAGTCCGGCCAGCCAGCCGCCGAACGCCATGCCGAGCCCGGTGAACAGCAGCAGCGTTGGAATGCGCCAGGACGCTTCCGAGGCGGGAAACAATTCGCGCGCCGCCAGCACGTAGGCGGGAATGATGCCCGAAAAGCCAATGCCGAACGCCGCCGACACGGTGAACAGTCCGGCCTCGCTTTGTGTGAACAAGAAACCCGCCATGGCGAGCGCCTGCCACGCCGAACCGATCAAGATGGTCGTCAGCCCGCCGATCTTGTCCGAGATCACGCCCCACGCTTGGCGACTCAGGAACGCGGTGCCGAGCAGCATCGAGAGCATGAGCGCGCTTACCGAGCGGCTGATACCGAGGTCGCTGCAGAACGCGACCAGGTGGCCCTGCGGCATCGACATCGGGATGCAGCACAGAAGCGGCGCGATGCACATCAGCACGAAGATGGTGTTCGACGGCAGACCGAGCACGCGCGGCCTTGCGCCGCCGGTCACCACGGCCGGATGAATGACTTCGGGCGGATGGCTGAAATAGATCAGCGCCAGCGGCACCACGACGACGATCTCGGCCGCGGCGTACCACAGCATCGCCGAGCGCCAGCCATAGGTTGAAATGACGCGCTCGAAAATCGGCGGCCAGATCGCGCCGGCGAGATAGCTGCCGCTCGAGATCAGCGCGAGCGCCGAGCCGCGCCGTTTGTCGAACCAGCGGCTGACGTAGAGGTAGAGCGGGGCATTGATGCCCGCGAGCCCGATCAGGCCGATGAACAGGCCGTGGCCGATCCACAGCGGCCAGGGCGGCCCCAGCGTCGAGATGGTCAGGCCGAGCCCGATCATGAGCGCGCCGAAAATCACGGTCCAGCGTGTGCCGATCTTGTCGGCGATGCGGCCCATGACGATGCCGCCGAGACCGGAGCCGAGCCAGGCCAGCGAACTCGCCAGCGCGGGGATGGAGCGCGCGCCTTCGACTTCGGCGGCAATGTCCTTGAGGCCGACGGCGGTGATCCACGCTGCGCCAAAAGCCATAAGCATCGTGAAGAGCGCCGCCATGGCGACGGTCCAAGACCTTTTGGTCTCGATCGAGACGATTGGAGAGTGCAACATTGATGAGGAGACCCGGCTGGCAAATCCCTTCTACACGCCGCACAAAATTTGACCACCCATGCGAACGTGGGACTGCCATCTCTGCTGCAGTGCGGGAGAACGGTGCACCGATTTCGTGACAACGGACACCACGAGGCCCCACCACCTCACGTCAAGGCGGATGCCATCGTTGGCGATTTGCGATGAGCCATTGACGGTCGCGGCTGACCGCTCGGAGCGGTTTAGAAATATTCCTCGAATGAGCGAGGCCGAATTGAATGAGATTTTGCTTTGACTGTTTCGATGGCTACCGGAGCCCCGATTTTGAAAAACAGAAATATGAGCCTGTTACGTTCTTGCGTGCGGCCTCGGTTGTCACGAATTGAGATGTCCGCTGCGCCGCTTCGGCGGCGCTGAGAAGGGAAGTTCTTTTGGAGGCTCTTTTTTGCTGCGTCCAGGCTGAGGCGCGCAGCGTTAGCTGCCGCGTTGCGCCAAAATGCGTCGGATGCGGTTGCGGAGAAACTTCCTTCTACCCCGCATACCCACAACGAAATTGACCACAGGGCCTTGTGGTGTCAGCATTTATTCGGTTCCAACCGCTTTGCGTCCGGTCCGGCAAGCCTATATGACAAGGCACGGGCGCATCTCTGTTTCTGCCGCGTTGTAACGGCCCTCAAGGTCATCTGATGACGCTTCGACCCGTCAGCCTCGACGATAAATACGACCTGAACCAGTCGCACGTCCTTGTGACCGGCTATCAGGCATTGATCCGCGCCTGCCTGATGCAGAAGGAGCGCGACCGTCAGGCCGGGCTCAACACTGGCGGCTATCTGACCGGCTATCGCGGCTCACCGCTCGGCGGTCTCGACCAGCAGTTCATGCGCGCAGGCCGCCAACTGTCGGCCGCCGACATCAAGTTCCAGCCAGGCATCAACGAGGAACTGGCCGCCACCGCGCTCTGGGGAACGCAGCAGGCGGAGTTGCGCGGCGAGGGCAAGTTCGATGGCGTGTTCGGGCTCTGGTATGGCAAGGGCCCCGGCGTCGACCGCTCCGGCGACGTCTTCCGGCACGCTAATTTCGCCGGCACCTCGAAGAACGGCGGTGTGCTTGCCTTGATGGGCGACGACCACACCGCCGAGTCTTCTACCACCGCGCATCAGTCCGAATTCCACTTCGTCGACGTGATGATGCCGATCCTCAATCCAGCCGGCGTGCAGGAGATCATCGACTACGCGCTCTACGGCTGGGCGATGTCGCGCTACACCTCGACCTGGACCGCGCTGAAGTGCATGCACGACACCGTGGAGTCGACCGGCGTGGTTGACGGCCGTCTCGACCGCGTGAAACTCATTGCGCCGACAGATTTCGCGATGCCGCTGGGCGGTCTCAACATCCGCCTCGGCGACACCGTGCTCGGCCAGGAAGCGCGGCTGCACGACTTCAAGCGCGACGCCATGCTGGCCTTCGTGCGCGCCAACAAGATCAACCACATCATCACCTCCGGCGGCCGTACGCCCAAAATCGGCATCATCACCACCGGCAAGTCTTACCTCGACGTGCGCCAGGCGCTCGACGAACTCGGCATCGACGAGTTGAAGTGCAACGATCTCGGCATCCGGCTGTTCAAGCTCGGCTGCGTCTGGCCGATTCCGCGCCAGGATTTGCTGGAGTTCGCCGCCGGCCTCGATCTCATCATCGTGGTCGAGGAAAAGCGCTCGCTGATCGAAGTCCAGGTGCGCGAAGAGCTTTACGGCACCGCCAATCAGCCGGTCTGCATCGGCAAGAAGGACGAACAGGGCCGCTGGCTGTTCCCGGTCAAGGGTGCGCTCGATCCCAACGACATCGCGGTCTGCATCGGCGATCGGCTGTTGCGCTACGGCGCCAACGAAGAACTCGCCGCCAGCGTCGCGCGGCTGAAAGCGGCGCAGCGCGCCCTCAACGAAACGCTCGATGTCGGCGTGCGCATTCCTTATTTCTGCTCGGGCTGTCCGCACAACACGTCGACCCGCGTGCCGGAAGGCAGCCGCGCCTATGCCGGCATCGGTTGCCATTACATGGCGCAGTGGATGGACCGCGAGACGGTCGGTTACACGCAGATGGGCGGCGAGGG
>CAITEM010000610.1 GCA_903891395.1 uncultured Hyphomicrobiales bacterium
CGCGATCTACTACATGGTCCTCACCGGCCCGCTGGCGCTCAAGCCGGAAAGCCGTCTCGTCATCGACGCGCTGGTCGCCTTGTCGTTCGGCGCTTCGCTGATCTCGATCTTCGCCCGTCTCGGCGGCGGCATCTTCACCAAGGGTGCTGACGTCGGTGCTGACCTTGTCGGCAAGGTCGAAGCCGGCATTCCGGAAGACGATCCGCGCAACCCGGCGACCATCGCCGACAACGTCGGTGACAACGTCGGCGATTGCGCCGGCATGGCGGCCGATCTGTTCGAGACCTACGCGGTGACGGTCGTCGCCACGATGGTGCTCGCGGCGATCTTCTTCGCCGGTCAGCCGGTGCTGTCGTCGGCGATGCTCTATCCGCTCGGCATCTGCGGCGCCTGCATCGTGACCTCGATCGTCGGCACGTTCTTCGTCAAGCTCGGCGCCAACGGCTCGATCATGGGCGCGCTGTACAAGGGCCTGATCGTCGGCGGCGTGCTGTCGATCGGCGGCCTGGCGCTCGCCACCCACTACCTGATCGGCTGGGAAGTCATCGGCACCGCCAATGGCGTCGCGATCACGGGCAAGAACCTGTTCATCTGCGGCGTTCTCGGCCTCGTCATCACCGGTCTGATCGTGTGGATCACCGAGTACTACACCGGCACGGGCAAGCGCCCGGTCGTCTCGATTGCGCAGGCTTCGGTCACCGGTCACGGCACCAACGTCATTCAGGGCCTCGCGGTCTCGCTTGAATCGACCGCGATGCCGGCGATAGTCATCGTGGCCGGCATCATCGTGACCTACCAGCTCGCCGGTCTGTTCGGCACCGCCATCGCGGTGACGACCATGCTGGGTCTCGCCGGCATCATCGTCGCGCTCGACGCGTTCGGCCCGGTCACCGACAATGCTGGCGGCATTGCCGAAATGTCCGGCCTGCCGAAGGAAGTGCGTCACAACACCGACGCGCTCGACGCCGTCGGCAACACCACGAAGGCCGTCACCAAGGGCTACGCGATCGGTTCTGCCGGTCTCGGCGCGCTGGTGCTGTTCGCGGCCTACACCAACGACATCGCGGCCTTCACCAAGTCCGGTGCGGCTTACTTCAAGGATGTCGGCGTCGTGTCGTTCGATCTGTCGAACCCCTACGTGGTTGCGGGTCTCATCTTCGGCGGCCTCATCCCGTATCTGTTCGGCGGCATCGCGATGACCGCGGTCGGCCGTGCGGCCGGCTCGGTGGTCGAGGAAGTTCGCCGTCAGTTCCGCGAAAACCCCGGCATCATGCAGGGCACCTCGAAGCCCGATTACGCCCGGGCCGTCGATCTGCTCACCAAGGCCGCGATCAAGGAAATGATCATTCCGTCGCTGCTGCCGGTGCTGTCGCCGATCGTCGTCTACTTCGGCGTGCTGTGGATCTCGGGCTCGAAGGCCAACGCCTTCGCCGCGCTCGGTGCTTCGCTTTTGGGCGTGATCGTGAATGGCTTGTTCGTCGCCATCTCGATGACCTCGGGTGGTGGCGCTTGGGATAATGCCAAGAAGTCGTTCGAAGACGGCTTCACCGACAAGGACGGCGTGACCCACCAGAAGGGCAGCGAAGCTCACAAGGCCTCGGTCACCGGCGACACCGTCGGCGATCCCTACAAGGACACGGCCGGCCCCGCCGTGAACCCGGCGATCAAGATCACCAACATCGTGGCGTTGCTGCTGCTGGCGATTCTGGCTCACGGCTGATCGCCACGACACGATGAACAAAAAAGGGCCCGCGCGTTGCGGGCCCTTTGCTATTCGGCTCTGAATTTCGCCACGCTATTGCGTCATCATCTTCGGCGCGAAGCTCTTCAAGACGCCGCGCAGATAGCTGAGTTCGGCGCCGCCGGTCGGCGTCGTCTGCGAAACGAAATCGAAAATGCGGCCGTCCTTCATGCCGTAATTAGCCAAGCGCTCGACGCGGCGGTCTTTGTCGAAGTACACCGCAACCACGCGCTGGTCGGTCACTTCGTAGGGCATGAAAGCGGCGGCCCGCTCGCCTTTTTGAGAGATGTAATAGAACGCTTCGCCGTTCACGGTGGCGACCGTCGACGGCGTGCCGAGCACGATCAGCACTTGCTCCTGTGACGCGCCGACGGGGATCTGCTCAAGCGCGCCTTCCGGCAGCACGTAGCCGCGCTGCAAGGTTTCGCTCATGCCGCAGGCGGCCAGCGCCAGCGCGCCGGACAGCGCCAGCGCGAGGCGAGCGGCGCGATAGCGGCGTAGCGCCATATTGGATACCAAGCCCGGCTTCCTCATTTTGAAATTCATGCGCCCCTGATATCGTCCCTTGCATCGGCGGCCGCGTTGACCTAACCGGCGGTGAAGCCGCTCCAGCCCGCGAAACCAAGAACGATGATCTTTACCCGTTTTCGTCGCGCCGCGCGCGACCCAGACACCATTTCCGCCCTGTATGGCATGATCGTGGCGCAGGCGCGATTGCCGGTGTTTTACCGCGACTATGCGGTCGCCGACACGGTTAACGGGCGCTTCGACCTGATTGTGCTGCATCTGACGCTGGCGATGGACCGGCTGATGGCCGATCCGGCACTCAAGAGCCTCGGGCAGGGGGTTTTCGACCGGTTCTGCCGCGATATGGACGATAATTTGCGGGAAATGGGTATTGGCGACCTCAAAGTACCCAAAGAGATGAAAAAGATGGGCGAGGCCTTTTACGGCCGGGCGCAGGTCTATCGTGAGGCGCTGGCGGCACCGGACAATGACGCGCTGGCCGAGGCCATCGGCCGGAATATTTATGGCGGATCGCCGCCGGAACTGGCTGCGGCGCGCCGGCTGGCGGTTTATATGAGGGGGGCTGCGGGCGATCTCTCGGCCCAGGCCGCGGCCGATCTGGCCGCCGGCCAATTGCGGTTCCCGGACCCCGCCGCGGTTCGCTGAGACCTCAGGAGAAGGGCTTTCCGGTGGACAAGACTGTCAGTGCGGCAATCTCTCCGTGGCGCGTGCCGGTCGTTGTGGACGACATCCCGGACCATGGCATGCACGTCGAAATCGACGCCCCGGCGCTGATCCGCGCCGAGGTATTGGCGGTCGTCGATGGCCTCTCGACGGTGCGCGAAATTCTCAGCCTGTCGGGTGTTTTCGACCTGCACCGGCGCGGCGCGCGGGTTCATGTCACCGGCCATGTGCGGGCCAAGGTTGGTCAGACCTGCGTGGTGACGCTGGAGCCGATGGACAGCACCATCGACGAGACGGTCGATCTGATGTTCGCGCCGAGTCAGGCCGAAGCGGCCAGAGCAGGAGAGGAAATCGACGTGACGCTGGACAGCGACCCGCCGGAGCCGATGTCGGGCGGTACCGTCGATCTGGGCGCACTGGCGACCGAGTTTTTGGTGCTCGGCATCAACCCCTATCCGCGCAAATCGGACGCTGAATTTGCCCCGGTGACCGTCGGCGACGAGGGCCCGAAGGCTTTTGCCGCCTTGGAGGCCCTGAAAAAGCGTCTCGGCGGCGGCCAGACCTGACGTGGCCCCGCTGTGGAACCCAGGCGATAACCGGCTTGTCTGCGGCTACCGAGCCGTTATGTTCGCGCCCGTGCACGAAACCCAGGTTCCTCCATTGCCGGCGCGCAAGCTAACGCCGCCAAGGTCGATCCATGCCCGATAAAGTCCGCATTGCGATAGACGCCATGGGCGGTGACCATGGTGCCTCGGTGCTGTTACCGGGCGCCGAGATGTCGCTGATCCGCCACCCTGACATCGAATATCTGCTGTTCGGCAACAGCGAGGTCGTCGAGCCGCTGCTCGACCGGCTGCCGAAGCTCAAGGCCAAGTCGAAATTCACCCATACCGAAGTCTCGATCCGGATGGACGACAAGCCGAGCCAGGCGCTGCGCTACGGCCGCTGGAAGTCTTCGATGTGGCTGGCGCTCGACGCCGTCAAGAAAGGCGACGCCGATTGCGCCGTTTCGGCCGGC
Source organism: uncultured Hyphomicrobiales bacterium (assembly GCA_903891395.1). Classification (GTDB taxonomy): domain Bacteria; phylum Pseudomonadota; class Alphaproteobacteria; order Rhizobiales; family Xanthobacteraceae; genus Pseudolabrys. Next base: position 3,951 of record CAITEM010000610.1, read on the forward strand.
AATACCGGCGCGCTGATGGCGATGTCGCGCTTCAATCTCAAGATGATCGAGGGCATCGAGCGTCCGGCGATCGCCGCGATCTGGCCGACGCTCAAGGGTGAATCCGTCGTGCTCGACGTCGGTGCTTCGATTGGCGCCGACGCGCCGCACCTCGTCAATCTCGCCGCCATGGGCAGCGCCATGGCGCGTGTTTTGTTCGACATCGAAAGGCCGACCGTCGGCCTGCTCAATGTTGGTGTCGAGGAAGTCAAAGGCCTCGAGGAAGTGCGCGAGGCAGGGCAGATGCTGCGCGAGGGCAAATCCCCGTATTTCGATTATCAGGGCTTTGTCGAAGGCAACGATATCGGCAAAGGCACAGTCGACGTCGTCGTCACC
>CAITEM010000611.1 GCA_903891395.1 uncultured Hyphomicrobiales bacterium
AACGCCGCCTTGATCAGCACGGTGACGAGCAGGATCGCCAGGCCGAAGTTGCCGACCAGGTGGTAGATATAGTCGATCACGAAGAACAGCGGCTTGGTGATGAAGTAGAACCAGCCCCAGTCGATCAGCAGATCGAAATGGTTGAGGCCGAGGTCGGTGTTGTAGGCGTTGACGACGCGCACTTCCTTGGCGCCCGCAAACAGCCGCGTGTCGGCCGTGCCGGTGGCGCCGGGAGCGATGGTGCGGGCGTCGAGCAGGTAGTCGGTCTGATAGCTTTTGAGCGTGCCGTTGATGTCGGCCTTGAAGTTGGCCAGCACATGCGCGTCGGTCTGCGGCAGCAGCGCCGCGGCCCAGTATTTATCGGTAATGCCGAGCCAGGCATTGGTGGCGTCGAAGTTCAGCACCTTCTTGTCGTCGATCGACTTGTAGGTGACTTCCTCGGACCCCTTGTCGCCGAATTTGCCGATCATGCCTTCGTGCAGGATGTAATAGCCCGCCGTTTGCGGCGCGCCGTGGCGCGAGATCAGCGCGAAGGGATACAGCGACACCGGCTTGTCGCTCTTGTTGGCGACCTCGTCCTTGACGGTGAACAGATATTTGTCGTCGACCGCGATGGTGCGGCGGAATTCCACGCCCTGGCCGTTGTCGAAGGTCAGCGTGACCGGATGACCGACGCTGAGCGAGCCGGCGCCCGTCTGCTTCCACAGGGTGTCGGCGGTCGGCACGGCGACGGTGCCGCCGGCGGCGTTGGTCCAGCCGAATTCGGCATAGAAGGGTTCGGGGCTGCCCGATGGCGACCGCAGCACGATCGCCGGCGATTTCGGATCGACGGTCTCGCGGAATTTGACCAGCGCCAGGTCGTCGATGCGGCCACCTTTCAGCGCGACGGAACCTTCGACGCTGTCGGTCGCGATCGGAACGCGCGGCGAGGCGGCGAGCGCGGCGGCGCGGGTGGTCGGCGCGCTGGCCGACGGCGTGGGCGTTACGCCGGGAATTTGCGGCGGCGCGCCGGCAACGCCCGGTGTTGTGGCGGGCTGGCCGGTCACGGCCGGTTTCTGCGGGTCGAGCTTCTGCGTCTGCTGCTGCAGCGCCAGTTGCTCCTGCCGCGCCTTTTCTTGCGGGATGGCGAAGAAATATTGCCAACCGATCAGCACGATGGCTGACAGCACAATGGCCAGAATGGTGTTCTTGCTATCGGTCATCGTGATCCCGTACTGCCTTGGCGCCCCGCCTGTAGCCGGCGTAACGCGCCGTCGAAATCCTGCGCGATCCGCGCATAGGGCACCTTGAGCGCCGCCCGCCTGCCGACCAGCACATAGTCATATCCGAGCTGTATGTCAGTGGTGCCGGAGAGCCGCACGATTTCCCTCAACCGGCGGCGGACCCGGTTGCGCTCGACGGCGTTGCCGACTTTTTTCGAAACGGTAAACCCAAACCGCACGGGGCCGCCGTCGGCCCGCTTGCGTGCCTGCAGCACGAAAGCGGCGGCCGGCACCTTGATTCCGGTCGCCGCTGCCAGAAAGTCTGCCCGTTGCCTCAATCGTTCCATGGAAGCAGCTGCGGGCTAAACTCCGCCCTTAGGCGGAGAGCCGCTTGCGGCCGCGGCCGCGCCGCGCCGAAAGCACCTTGCGGCCGCCTTTGGTGGCCATACGGGCACGAAAACCGTGACGGCGCTTGCGCACAAGCTTGCTCGGTTGATAGGTCCGCTTCACGATTAAGTACTCCGAAAGTCGCGCCCTGCCGGCGAGGGTGTCAAAGCCGCCCCCAAATCCGCATTAAAAACCCGAATTGGTCAGGATCGGCACGTGTTTCCCGGGCTTATAAGGGAGGGGGCTTGGCCCGTCAATGCGACTGGCCGCCCCACGCAATATTCAGTCATTACGGTCACTTACATCTCACAAGGCAGCGGAATCGGTCTTGGCCGGCGTCCGCTGCGTGCTTTTCGTTTCGGTCACCACGAAGGGGCGGAGCGTCGCAATTTGCACTATCTTCCAAGCAATCTTTGGCGCCCTTTCTTGGAAAACGAGTTTCGAGAATATTTTTAAAATCATGGCGGAAATTCTCACTCCCGATATTTGCGTGATCGGCGCCGGCTCCGCTGGGCTGTCGGTGGCTGCTGCCGCGGCCGCCTTTGGCGTGCCGGTGGTGCTGATCGAAAAAAACAAAATGGGCGGCGACGGTCTCAATACCGGCTGCGTACCGTCGAAGGCTTTGCTCGCGGCGGCCAAGCGCGCGGCGGCGATACAGAATTCCGCGGCTTTCGGTGTCGCCGCGCAATTCGCCAGCGTCGATTTCGCCAAAGTGCATGCGCACGTTCAGCGCACCATCGCCGCCATCGCGCCCAATGCTTCCGCCGAGCGCCTCACCGGCTTCGGCGTGCGTGTGATCAAGGGCCACGCCGCCTTTAAGGATCGCCGGACCGTGATGGTCGGTGATATCGAGATCCGCGCCCGGCGCTTTGTGATCGCGACCGGATCGGCGCCGGCAGTGCCGCCGATCGCCGGCCTTGGCGACGGACCGTATTTCACCAACGAGACGATCTTCAGCCTCACCGCGCTGCCGAAACATCTGATCGTCATCGGCGCCGGTTCCACCGGTCTCGAACTGGCGCAAGCCTTCCGTCGTCTCGGCAGCAACGTCACGGTGCTCGAGGCCGCGCGGCCGCTCGCCAAAGACGATCCCGAATGCGCCGCCGTCGTCGTGACGCAGCTCGAACGCGAGGGCGTCGTCATTCGCAGCGGCGTGAAGGTGGCCGCCGTTTCGTGCGCCGTCTGCACTGTCAAAGTGACGCTTGACGGCGGCGAGACCATCGACGGCACGCACCTGCTGGTCGCTGCCGGACGCAAAGCCGCGACCGAAGGGCTCAATCTAGAATCCGCGGGCATCCGCCACGACAGCACCGGCATTGCAGTGAACAAGAAGCTCAAGACCCGCAACGGCGGCGTCTACGCCATTGGCGATGCCGCTGCCGGACAATTGCAGTTCACCCACGCCGCGAATTATCACGCCGACCTGGTGATCCGGAATGCGCTGTTTCGCTTGCCGGTGCGCGTCAACAACGATGTCATCCCGTGGGTGACCTATACGGACCCTGAACTGGCGCAGACCGGTTTGAGCGAAGCCGAGGCGCGCAAGCGCGGCTTGAAAATCCGCATCATACGCTGGCCCTATCACGACAACGACCGCGCGCAGACCGAGCGTGAAACCCGCGGCCACATCAAAGTCGTCACCAACACGAAGGGCAAGATCCTCGGCGCCACCATTATCGGCGCGCAGGCCGGCGAACTAATGTCGATGTGGTCGTTGGCCATCGCGCAGGGGCTGAACATCCGCGCTCTTGCCGGTATTGTAATGCCGTACCCGACGCTGTCGGAAATCGGCAAACGTGCGGCGATCGACTATTTCACGCCAAGTTTGACGAGCCCTTGGGTGCGGCGCATCATATCTTGGTTACGGATCTTCGGCTGAGGCACCATTGGAAGCTGATATCGCGTCATCAAACGAAACAATCGCGCCTGACGTGCGGCATTCGCCGCGCGGCATGAAGCGCGTGCGCCTCGGTTTGTCCGGCAAGCTGTTGTTCCTCACGATTCTGTTCGTGATGGTGGCGGAAATTTTGATTTACGTGCCGTCTATCGCTAATTTCCGCCTCAATTGGTTCAATGATCGTCTCGCCGCCGCGCACACCGCGGCGCTGGTGCTTGATGCCGCGCCCAGCGGCATGGTGCCGGAAAGCCTGGCCAAACAGATTCTGGAAAGTATAGGCGCGCGCGCTGTCGCCATGAAGATGGGCGATCAGCGCCGCTTGCTGGCCGCCACAAGCGTGCCGTCAAAGATCGCCAACGATTTCGACATGCGCAACGTCGTTTGGTGGCACGCCATCAGGGATGCATTCGAAGTTCTGTTCATCGACGAACCCAAAGACGTGATCCGCGTGGTCGGCCCGGCGCCGATGGGTGGCGACTTCCTCGAAATCATCATCGACGAGGTGCCGTTGCGTAGTGCGATGGTGAATTTCTCGGTCAATATTCTGCTGCTGTCGCTGGCTATCTCCGGCATCACCGCGATGCTGGTATTCTTCGCATTGCATTATATTCTGGTGCGCCCGATGGGCCGCATCACCGCCAACATGACCGCGTTCCGCGCCGATCCCGAGGATTTGTCGCTGATCATTCCTGAATCCGGCCGGCAGGACGAAATCGGTACCGCCGAGATCGAACTTGGCGCCATGCAGCGCGAACTCGCTTCGATGTTGCAGCAGAAAAGCCGGCTGGCAGCGCTCGGTCTCGCCGTGTCGAAGATCAATCACGATCTGCGTAATCTGCTGGCGTCGGCGCAGCTATTTTCAGACCAGCTTTCGAATTTGCCGGATCCGAAAGTGCAGCGCTTCGCACCCAAGCTGGTGCGGGCGCTGGAGCGCGCTATCGCCTTCTGCCAGTCGACGCTGTCCTACGGCGCGGCCCAGGAAGCACCGCCGGAGCGCAAGACCATCGAAGTCGAGCCGTTGATCGAAGAAGTGCACGAGGCGCTGGGGCTCACCCTCGACGTGCCGATCCGGTGGATCGTGGCGGTCGAGCGCGGGCTTACCGTCGATGCCGATCACGATCAATTGTTCCGCGTGCTGGTCAATGTCGCGCGCAACGCCATGCAGGCGCTGGAAGCGCGGGGCACGCGGGATCCGGCGCGCGATCAGATTCGCATCACGGGCCGGCGCGAGGGCAGCGTGACGGTGATCGAGGTTTCAGACACCGGTCCCGGCGTGCCCGAACGTGCGCGAATGCATCTGTTTCAGGCGTTTCAGGGCTCGACCCGCTCCGGCGGCACGGGCCTTGGCCTGGCGATCGCGGCGGAACTGGTGCGCGCGCATGGCGGCGATATCCGCCTGGTGCCGGGAACTATCGGCGCCACCTTCAGCATCACCATACCGGACCGCGCCGTCGATCTGAATGCACGCCGCGGCGCGCTCGCGCGGGCGTAAAGCGCCAAACCGAAGAGGGAACATCCGCCATCGCGTGGTGTTCGTCGGTTAAGGGCGCTCGCAACCGATAGGCATTGAATATGAGCAAGGCACCGCTGCCGGTGACGCTGCTTTCGCTCGCGACCGCGGTACCGCCGCACATTCTCGAACAATCCGCTGTCGCCGATTTTGCGCGCCGCATCTACGCCAAACCTTTCGCGCGCTATCCGAAGCTCGCGGATGTCTTCGTCAACGCCGGTATAGAACGCCGCCATTCGGTGCGGCCGCTGGAGTGGTTCGAGACGCCGCACGACTGGACCGAGCGCACGCGAGCCTATCTCGACGGCGCCAGTGCGCTGTTCGTGCAGGCCGCGCAAGCGGCACTCGACCGCGCCGGCATTCGCGCGCGCGATGTCGATGTAATCGTCACGGTTTCATCGACCGGCATTGCGACGCCGAGCCTGGAAGCCCGCGTCGGCGCGCAACTCGGCTTCAAATCGAGCGCGGCGCGCGTGCCGGTATTCGGTCTCGGCTGCGCCGGCGGCGTGTCGGGGCTGTCGATCGGCGCGCGGCTGGCGCGCGCCGTGCCGGGCGATAACGTTCTCGTCGTCGTGGTCGAACTGTGCACCCTGGCATTCCGTTCCGACCGCAGCGCCAAGGCCGACGTCATCTCGTCGGCTCTGTTCGGCGACGGCGCGGCCGCCGTGGTGTTGCGTGCCGAGCCTGACGACGCCGCATTGCGCATCGGCGCCGCCGCCGAGCACACCTGGCCCAATACGCTCGACATCATGGGCTGGACCGTCGATCCGGTCGGCTTCGGGGTCGTGCTGTCGCGTTCGCTGCCGCGCTTCGTCGAGCAGCGGCTGGCGGCGCCCGCGCGCCGCTTTATCGAGGCCGCCAAACTGATCGCGCCGCAGTTCATCTGTCATCCCGGTGGCGCCAAGGTGCTCGACGCGGTCGAGACCGCGCTCGAACTGCAGAAGGGCACCTTGCGCGACGAACGCGAGGTGCTGCGCGGCAACGGCAACATGTCGGCACCGAGCGTGCTGTTCGTGCTTGAGCGCGCGCTCAAACGCGGCTTGCGCGGCTCGGCCGTGCTCACCGCGCTCGGTCCGGGATTCACCGCCAGCTTTCTCGCGCTCGAGGCGGCCAATGGGTGAGGGCGGTTACCTCGTCGTTTTTCTTGTGGCGCAGCGGCTGGCCGAACTGGCGCTGGCGACGCGCAACACGTTGCGGCTGCGCGCGGCCGGCGGCGTCGAATTTGGCGCCGTGCACTATCCGCTGATTGTCGCGCTGCAC
>CAITEM010000612.1 GCA_903891395.1 uncultured Hyphomicrobiales bacterium
AATGCCAGATGTCGACCTCGGCGCCGGCGATCGGGTTGCCCTTCAGATCCTTGACCGTGCAATTAACGAACAGCGCCGGCCCCGGCGTCGGCGAGCGGATAATGGAGGCGCCGTTCTCGGTACGCGGCGAGTTCAGCCGCCAGAAGGGGCCGAGCAGATTGGCGGTGGTTTCGGTCTGGCCGTTATTGCCGTTGTTCAGGAGGCAGACCAAAGCCGAGAAACCGAGCGAGCCCGACATCAGCACCACTTCGTTGTGCGTCGCGTTGCTCATCTGCCCCATCTTGGCGATGATCTGGGTGCCGGCCTGGAATTCTTCCTCCGTCAGATGCACATCGCGGGCGAAGTCGTGCAGATGCTGGATCAAAGAGGCAACAATTTCGCGCAGCCGCGCATTGTCGATATTCTTGTAAGCATCGACCACGACCGGGGTGACGTCTTCCTGCGTTTTGATGATCATCGCCGTTTCCTCAATTATCCGCGCCGTTATGACTGCGCCGCTTTTTCGTGGAAGAACTCATATATCTTTCGCGCGGTCTCTGCATTAATTCCAGCGACATTGGAGAGGTCGGCCAGAGAAGCCCGCTCAATCGCTTTCACAGTGCCAAAATGGCGAAGCAGCGCCCGTTTCCGGGTCGGACCGATGCCCGCAATCTCCTGCAATCCGGCCTCGCGAATGTCCTTCTTGCGCCGCGTCCGGTGCGAGCCGATGGCGAAGCGGTGGGCCTCATCGCGCAAGCGCTCGATGAAATACAGCAGCGGGTCGCGGGGCGGCAGCTTGAACGGCGTGCGGCCGGGCACGAAGAAGGTCTCGCGGCCCGCATCCCGGTCCGGCCCCTTGGCGATGGAGACGACGGGAAGATAATGCAGGCCCAGCCCGGCCAGCACCTCGGTCGCCACCTTGAGCTGGCCCTGCCCGCCGTCGATCAGGATCAGGTCGGGCCAGGATGCGTCATCGCTGTCGAAGTCGATCTCCGGCTCTTCGGGCGATGCGCTTATCTCCCCAATGATGCCCAAGGTCTCTTCTACCTTCTTCCCGGCGTCCTCGCCGCCGGCCTCTCCCACCAGGGGAGAGGATGGCTCGCCCTCTGGCGCGCCGGCCGCCGCGCGCGGCTCTTCTTTCAGCAGCCGCTTGAAGCGCCGTTCCAACACTTCGCGCATCATCGCGTAGTCGTCGCCCGGCGTCATGTCCGTCGAGCGGATGTTAAACTTGCGGTACTGGTTTTTGCGGAAGCCTTCCGGCCCCGCCACCACCATGGCGCCGACCGCATTGGTGCCGGCGATGTGGCTGTTGTCGTAGACCTCGATGCGGCGCGGCTCGCGCGGCAACTGGAACGTCTCGGCGAGCGCCTTGAGCAATCGCTGCTGTGACGACGTTTCGGCGAGCTTACGGCCGAGCGCCTCTCGGGCATTGGCGAGCGCGTGCTGAACCAGGTCTTTGCGCTCGCCACGTTGCGGCACGCTGACCTCGACTTTACGGCCGCTTTTGATGCTGAGCGCTTCAGCGAGCAACTCGCGCTCATCGAAATCGTGCGACGTCAGGATGAGACGCGGCGACGGCTTGTCGTCATAGAACTGCGCCATGAAGGCGCCAAGCACCTCGGCCGGCCCGAGCGTGCGATCGGCTTTCGGGAAATAAGCGCGGTTGCCCCAGTTCTGCCCGGTGCGGAAGAAGAACACCTCGACGCAATTGTAGCCGCCGGCCTGATGCAGCGCGAAGACGTCGGCTTCCTCCAAGGTGCGCGGATTGATGCCCTGATGCGACGTAATGGCCGACAGCGCCGCGAGACGATCACGGTAGATCGCCGCGCGTTCATAATCGAGCGCGTTCGCCGCGGTGTCCATCTCGGTTGCGAGCTCTTCATGAACGGCCTTGCTGCGGCCAGACAGAAACTCATTGGCCTCACGCACCAGTTCAGAGTATCCGGCGAAGTCGATCTCCTCGGTGCACGGCGCCGAGCAGCGCTTGATCTGATACAGCAGACACGGCCGCGTGCGCGCTTCGAAGAACGAATCCGAGCATGAGCGCAACAGGAACGCCCGCTGCAGCGCATTGATGGTGCGGTTCACCGCGCCTGCATTGGCGAAGGGTCCGTAATACTGTCCCTTGCGCGTGCGGGCGCCGCGATGTTTGAGGATTTGCGGCGCCCAGTGATCCGAGGTGATCATGATATACGGGAACGACTTGTCGTCCCGCAGCAACACGTTGAAACGTGGCCGCAGCCGCTTGATCAAATTGGCTTCGAGCAGCAACGCCTCGGTCTCGGTCGCGGTCGAGACGAATTCCATCGTCACGGTCGCGGCAATCATGCGCGTGATGCGGCTGTCGTGGCCAACCGGGCGCGTATACGACGTCACCCGCTTTTTGATATTTTTGGCCTTGCCGACGTAGAGCACGTCGCCATGGGCGTCGATCATGCGATAGACGCCCGGCGCCGACGGCGCATGCTTCACCGCCCGCGCGATCGCGGCGCGCCCGGCGGCCAGCGTCCCCGCCGGGGCATCGTTCAAATCCATTTCGGGCAGCGAGGATTCTTCTTCGTCTTCACGAAGCTCGCTGGCCGGGTCGATATCTTTGGGTGTGCCGCTCATCGGAACTTAGATAGTAGTCTTTTTCTATTCCGGCATATCGCTGTCGGGCGTGCGCCAGGCCAGATGCTGGCCCCCATCCACCGCGATCGTCACGCCGGTGACGCTTTTGGCCTCCGCCAAATACAGAACCGCCGCCGCGATGTCGTCGGGGCTGGGGCCATGACCGAGGGGCATGGTTTTGGCTTGGGCGGCGAACTGCTCCTCCGACTGCCGCGGGCTCGGCAGCGTCGGCCCCGGCGCCACCGCGTTCACCCGTAACTTTGGCGCCAACGCCTGCGCCAGCATCGTGGTCGCATCGTGCAGCGCCGCCTTGCTGAGGGCGTAAGAGAAAAACAGCGGCGTAGGTTTCAGCACGCGCTGGTCGACGATATTGACGATCGAAGCGCCAGCCGGCGCCTGTGCCGCGAAAGCCTGCGCCAAGAACAGCGGCGCTGTCAGGTTGACGGCCATCGTGCGCTCGAAACGTGCGCGTTCAAGATTTCCGATTTCGTCGGACTCGAACTCGCTCGCATTGTTGACCAGCAGCGTCAGCGGCCCGAACGCGCCTGCGGCTGCAATCAACCCGCGCACAGCGTCGTGATCGGCAAGATCTGCGAGCACCACCGCGGCGCGCCCGCCGACGTCAATGATATCGGCCGCGAGCTTTTCAGCTTCCGCGCGAGACGCATGACTGTTCAACACAACAGCGTAGCCGGCGCGCGACAGCGCGAGCGTAATGGCGCGGCCAATGCGGCGGCCAGCGCCGGTGATCAGCGCCGTGCGTGGCATCATGTTGCTAGGGTCCGGCATTATGTTCGGCACATTCATCGTGTTTCGCGCCGCATGAGAGAGCGCCGCTGCAATCATAGTAAACAGAAGCTCTCGCGATATGGTGAATTATGTCCGCGAAATCCGAATTTCAATAACAGTTCCTTAGGGATAACGCCCAGTCATCCTTACCGATTCATAACCGCTTAACGTAAAAGGCGCGATAAATCCCCCACGGAAATTATAGCTAACTTTGCCGCAAAACTGCACCGCGCAACACATCGCGAGTGCACCGACGCCGCATCCTGGTGGAGTATTCGTGATGAAGAAAATCGTTTTCGCGCTTGGTCTGGCGATCATGAGCGTGAGCGCGGCGGGCGCGGCCGATCTGCCACGCAACTCGGCGCCCTATTATTCTGCCGCCCCCGCGACCGGCTTCAACTGGAGCGGCGGCTATGTCGGCGCCAACATTGGCTACAACTGGGGCAAGATCACCAACACCGGGACAAACCCGAGCGGCCTCGAAGGTGGGCTTCAGGGTGGTTACAATTGGCAGAACGGCCAGTTCGTGTTCGGCGCTGAAACCGACCTGCAGCTCAGCGGCGCCGACGACACTTTCGCGCCCTTCAAGTTTTCGAACCCTTGGTTTGGCACGCTGCGCGGCCGCGGCGGTTTCGCCTACTGCAACTTCTTGTTTTACCTGACCGGCGGTCTCGCCTATGGCGGGCTCAAGGCCGAGAACGGACTGCTGACCGAGAGCAAAACCCATATCGGCTGGACCGCGGGCCTCGGCGCCGAAGTCGGCATTACCTCGAACTGGTCGGCCAAGGCCGAATACCTCTACATGGATCTGGGCAGCCGCTCCTATTCTCTCACCGGAACCACCAACGGCTACCAGGCCAACATGATCCGGCTCGGCCTGAACTATCACTTCTAGTTCCACACCTTCTGAGCAGTGAAAGACCCCGGGCCCCACAGCCCGGGGTTTTTTCGTTTTGGAGCCGCGACAGCAACGGTTTCAAGGCGGCGCTTATTTGAAAGTATTCGTTGTCCTCACTTCAAGGCAAAGCCAGTCTAAATCGCGGCAAAAACGTGTCGTTTCATCGGCGACAATAAGATAATACAATCAACAACTTAGTTACGCCCTGTTGCCTTTATACACTAGACGCTCTGATGGATTTGAATACTGTCCCGCTCAATGGGGGCTGCCCCTTTCACGGAGAATGAGTAATGAAGCGTTTGGTTCTGGCGGGCATCGCTGCCCTCTCGGTTTTGACGACTGTCGGCGCGGCTAATGCCGCGGATATCGCCCGCCGTCAGGCAATGCCCACCAAGGCAATCCCTTATGTGCAGGGGTACAACTGGACCGGCGGTTATGTCGGTCTTAACGGCGGTTACGGCTTCGGCCGGTCGGACGACTCGGCGCCGTTCGCGTCGGGCGGCTTCCGCACCTCGGGCGGCGTCGTCGGCGGTACGCTCGGCTACAACTACCAGGTCGGCCAGGCCGTGTTCGGCGTCGAAGGCGACATCGACTGGAGCAACATTCGCGGCAGCGCCACCTGCGGCGCCGGCTTCTCCTGCGAGACCAAGAACTCCTGGCTCTCCACCGCGCGCGGCCGCGTCGGCTACGCGTTCGACCGCTTCATGCCTTACGTGACCGGCGGTCTGGCCGTCGGCGACATCAAGAGCTCGGTGTCGGGCGTCGGTTCCTCGACCAACACCAAGGCCGGCTACGCCGTCGGCGGCGGCGTCGAAGCCGCTTTGGCCGGTCCGTGGACCGCGAAGGTCGAATACCTCTACGCCGACCTCGGCCGCGGCAGCTCGATCCTCGGCTCCGACACCAAGTTCAACACCAGCCTGGTGCGCGCCGGCGTCAACTACCGCTTCTAATCGCGGCACGAACAAAACGGAAAAGCCCGGACTTCGGTCCGGGGCTTTTTTGTTGGGCGGAACTTTTTGTTGCCGTTTGGCCACGCCCGTCATCGTTCATGTTTCGCGGCGGAACGTTTGCAACAGGGTGGCGTTGTTTGGGCAATCGGGGGACGGCGCTTCGTCCGTCCAGAACCATCGGAGTCTGCGTCATGAAAAATCTTCTTCTCGCCGGTGTCGGCCTTCTCGCGCTCGGCGTCGCTTCGGCTTCGGCCGCTGACCTGCAGCGCCGCGCCATGCCGACCAAAGCCATCGAATATGTCGCGCCCGTCTACAACTGGACCGGCTTCTACGCCGGTATCCAGGGCGGCGGCGGCTGGGGCCGTTCGGACTACTCGATCGGCGGCTCGGGCCGGCTGAACGGCGGCCTGATCGGCGGCACGCTCGGCTATAACTGGCAGTCGGGCCCGTTGGTCTACGGCCTCGAAACCGATCTGGCCTTCGCCAACATCAGCGGCAGCGGCGGCTGCGGCGCCATCTTTAGTTGCTCGACCCGCAACAACTGGCTCGGCACCACGCGCGTTCGCGTCGGCTACGCGATGGATCGCTTCATGCCGTATGTCACCGGCGGCTTCGCCTATGGCGGCGTGAAGAGCTCGGTGGCGGGCTTCGACTCCAGCGACACCAAAGGCGGCTGGACCGCCGGCGCCGGCATCGAAGCCGCGATCGCCGGACCGTGGACCGCGAAGGTCGAATATCTCCACGTCGATCTCGGACACGCCGACAACGCCTTCGGTACCACCGCGAGCTACCGCTCCGACCTGGTCCGCGCCGGTTTGAACTACCGCTTCTAAGCGCGACCATCGCTCAACGACAAAAGCCCCGGAGGAAACTCCGGGGCTTTTTTTGCTGCTTCCGCTTTAATCCATCACACGCTAACGACGCTTTCCTGAAGGCGGCTTCCGTTTATCGCGGCGGTGTTTGACAGCCTTCGTTCGCACCGGCTTCTGCTCCACGTCGCCGGACGCAGCCGGCGACGCACGCCCGATCGAATCCGCCAGATGCTCGATCATCCATTGTCCCGCGGGACCGAGGCGATGGTCGGCGAGATACGCCCCGCACATCACCAGGTGCGCCGTCCGCGCGTCGAACTCGACGGGCTTGATAACTTTCAGCAGTCCTTGCGCGATGTCGGCCGCAACCAGATGGGCCGGCATGTTGCCCCAGCCGAGACCCGCGACCAGCATCGACTGCTTGGTGCCGAGGTCGCCCAGGCGCCAGGTGCGGCCCGACAAGACGCCGTGGTCGCGTCCCGCGGTCAGCGCCGAGCGGTCGGTCAGCACAAGCTGGACATAGTCGCGCAGGACATTGGTTTCGATCGGTCCGTCGATCGCCGCCAGCGGATGATCGGGCGCCACCACCGGGATCAGGTCGATGGTGAGCAACGGAAAATGTTTCAGCAAATCCATGTCGCTGAAGACCAGCGGCAGCAGGCCGATCATGCAAGTGCCGTCGAGCACCAGTTCGGCCGCCGCGCCGAGCGACTGCACGTAAACGCGCGGCGGCACGGTCGGAAACCGTTCCGTGAAGGCACGCAACGCCTCCACCACCCGCGGCATCGGAAACATCGAGTCCAGCACGATGGTCAATTCCGCTTCCAGTCCGCCGGCCAGACTGCGGGCCGCGTCGCGGAAAGCGTTCGTCTCCTCGGCGATGCGGCGCGCCCGCGACAACAGCGCGCGGCCCGCCTCGGTCAAAGCCGGCCGGTACGCGGCCCGGTCGAACAGCGGCACGCCGATCTGCGCCTCGAGCTTCTGGATTCCGTAGGTGACGGCCGACTGCGCGCGGTTCAGCTTTTTCGCGGCCTTCGAGAAGCTGTCCTGATCGACGACGGCGAGGAAGAGCTGGATCTGGTCGAGCGTCAGGGAATCCATATTCTGATTTATAGATCAAGATGAACTAAACTTCATCTCTTTTTTAGATGGCCCCGCCCGCCTATTTCAAGCGGATCGGACAAAGACCCGGCCCGCAATTCAGGCGCTCGTTTCACCACAGGAGATCCATCCATGCCGACCCTTCTCGCCATTGGCGCAAGCCCGCGCTACGACCATTCCACCTCCCGCAAACTCACGTCGCTGTTCGTCGAGAAATGGCAGGCGGCGCATCCCGGCGGCCAGGTCATTGATCGCGACCTGCTCAAGACCAAACTGCCGTTCGTCGATCTGCCCTGGATCGGCGGCGCCTTCACGCCGGCGGAGCAGCATTCGCCGGAAAGCGCCGCGGCGATCAAGATTTCCGACGATCTCGTCGCCGAGCTGAAAGCCGCCGACCACATCGTCATCGGCACGCCGATGTACAACTTCTCGATCCCGGCGGTGCTGAAGGCTTACATCGATCACATCGTGCGTGTCGGCGTGACCGTCACACCGGACAATGTCGGCCTCCTCACCGGCAAGAAAGCGACCGTCATCCTGGCGTCGGGCGGCGACTTCAGCCCCGGTTCGCCGATCGAACAGTACAATCAGGCCAGCGGTTACCTTCGTCAGGTCTTGCGCTGGATCGGCATTACCGACGTCGACATCATTCTGGCCGGCCGCGCGCGGTCCGGCGGCATGGGTGAGACGGCTGTCGCGCAGTTCGGCGGCGCGGTCGCGGCGGCCGCGGCCTGAGCGGGCCGCTCCATCCGACAAAACGTGTAAAGCATCGGCGCCGGACACGATCGTCCGGCGTCGATGCCGTTACGCCTTGACCTTGGTCTCGTTGAAGCTCGGCACAAGCGCTGCGAATGTGTCGTGCCATTCGACAAGCCGCGGGTATTCGTTGCGCCAGGTGCCGCCGAAGCGCAGGTCGCGATAGCCGAGCACGCAGGCGACCGCGATCTGGCCGACGTCGGGCACGGCGTCGATCTTCGGTGGCGCGGCTTCCAGCGCCTTCAGGGCGCGTGCGACCTTGTCGTTCTGGCGATCGACCCAGCTCTGCACCAGTTTGTCGGCGGGGCGGAAGCGGCCTTCATAGACCAGCAAAATGCAGGCATCGAGAATGCCGTCGCAATGCGCCTGCAACTTCAGCGCTTCGAAACGCGCCGGACCTTCTTTCGGAATGACGCGGCCGCCGCCGGCGACATGATCGAGATATTCGACGATGACGCGCGAGTCGTAATAGGAGTTGCCGTCTTCGCCGATCAGTACCGGAATTTTTCCGAGCGGGTTCTGCACCCGCAGGCTGTCGGCCGGATCTTCGAGATCGGCCGGGCGAAGTTCGATTTGCGACGTCAGACCGAGGACGCTCGCCGCGATACGCACCTTGCGGGCGAAGGGCGAGGCGGGGCCGGAACGCAGGATCATCATGGCAAAATTCTTTCGTGCACCAAGGGCGGGATGCATAGCCCGCCGCCGTTGCGCGTCCAACCTAAAATTTACGGCCGCGGCTCACACGTTTTCGCCGTATGAACGAAGCCCGCCTGTCAGCCAGTCACGACCAGATTGACGGCCTTGGGGCCTTTGCCCTTCTTGTCCGGCTCGACGTCGAAACTGATCTTCTGCCCCTCGTTCAGATTCTTGAGACCGGCCTGTTCGACCGCGGTGATGTGCACGAACACATCGCGCCCGCCATCGTCCGGTTTAACAAAGCCGTAGCCGCGTTCGCCGTTGAAGAACTTCACAACGCCAGTTTGCGCCATCGGGAAAACTCCTCCCCCGCTGCTCCGCCGCCGGCCCCACGCACGGCGGCTCGGCCGACATTCACATTCGGGGAAAGCTTCGGCCCTAACAGGCCTCTGTCACTCCGCCGGCCTCCGCAACCGGCGGAGGCTGAACGTCACTGCCAATGATGGAACTACACACCAACTAGGTTGCCATGGAAAGGGCTTCTACTCACCCGCGAGCCAGTCCAGACGCCAGGCGCCCTTGCCGTCGCGGCCCAACGCGCCGGCCAGCACCGGCAGCAACGTGGCCAGCTCGGCCTCGAGCGCCCAGGGCGGATTGACCACGATCATCCCGGAGCCGTTGAGGCGGCTGGGATCGGACAGCGGCTGCACCGTCACCTCGGCCCGCAAGATCTTGCGGATGCCCAACCGGATCAGGCTTTTGGCCAGCGCGTCCGGCTCCGGCCGGCCCTTGATCGGGTACCAGAGCGCGTAGATGCCGGTCGCCCATTTGCGGTGCGCGATGGCGAGACCATTCGACAATTGCTGGAAATCGTCGGGCTGCTCGAACGGCGGATCGATCAGCACCAGGCCGCGGCGTTCGGGTGGCGGCACATAGGCCGACAGCGCGGTCCAGCCGTCGATCTCCAGCGTCTTGATGCGCGTATCGCCGCGCATGTTGTGACGCAGTTGCACCGAGGCTTTGGATTCAAGTTCGCAAGCGATCAGCCGGTCCTGCGGCCGCAGCCAGGCGCGCACGATCGCGGGCGAGCCGGGATAAATCCTGAGACGGCCACGCTCGTTGAGCGCGCCGATGACGTCGGTGTAAGGCGCGAGCAGCGCCGCGGCTTTCTCGGGAAGCTCAGCCGCCATCAGCCGGGCGATGCCGTCCTGCCATTCGCCGCCGCGGCTGGCCTCGTCGCCAGTCAGGTCGTAGAGGCCGGCGCCGGCGTGCGTGTCGATGACGCGGAACGGCGCTTCCTTGGCGCGCAAATAATCCAGGATGCGGCACAGCACGGCGTGCTTGACCACGTCGGCAAAACTGCCGGCATGAAAGGCGTGGCGATAGTTCACGTGTCGTTCAAGCTCCGCGAGAAAAGGCTCAATGGCGGATGCTTATGGCACATCGTTTTGATCCGCGCTGCCCGTTCAACGGGGCACGCCGCGCAGGCCGAAATGGTCGCGCCGTTTGATGGGAGGCAAGTACGGACGCGCCGTGCGCAGCGGCGGCGGCTCGACCTCCGCCGGCGTGGCAGGCGGCAAAGCCGGCGCGCGACGGGCGCGCCATGACCGCTTGATCGACAGACACAGCAATCGCAAAGTGACGAACAGCGTCGCCGTGAATCCGATTGCGTGCAGACCCGGCGGCATCGCCAGCGAACGCGCCGATTTGCAAAGGAAATCCAGCAGTTCGGGCGCGGTGTCTCGGCAGACCATGGAAGCGCCGAACGGCTGGCCGCCGAGTTCGGACGCCGTCATCGGCCACAGCACGATATAGCCCAGCCCCACGAACCAGGCTGTAAAACCGACGTAATCCTTGATCCGATCCATGACGCACTCCGCCCTGCGCTCCGATCGCGGGCGGCAGACTTACGGAATTACGTTACGGCAAGCTTGCGCCAATTCGCGACAGACGGGGGTTATCCCATACCGCCACGGGCCATCGTTAGTGGCGGCTTAACGCAATCGCAAACATACGCGACTGGTTGGCGCATCCGTGCCGAATGCGCGCGCATCACGCGCTCGGAAATATATTTTGCATCAAGAATTTTTATTCGCCGGTGCGGCTTATTATCGACGCTTATCCGCCGCGCACCGCGGGCATGGCGATTTTGTCGCGCTTGCACGCCCGGCGCGTCACCTCGGCGCAGTCGTGGAAGGAAAAATCCCTGCCGATGCAGACGCGCACTTCGCTCAAGCGTTTGCTGTCGCAGGCGACCGCGATCGCCGCACGCGGCAGACCGGGATTGGCTTTGACGAAAGCCGCGGCGACCTCGTCGGGCGTCACCATGATCGGCTTGTCGAGATCGAGATACTCCGCCGGAATCTTCATCACCGCGCGCGCCTTGCGCACGGTTTCGAAATAGGCGTTCGCGGACAGCCCGGAACAGGTGCCGTGGCGATCCCATTCGTGAAAGATCAGCCGCGGGCTTGGCATCAGATCGAGCATGCTGCCGACGATGTTGCGGTCGAGCCGCGGCGCCGGCACCTGACAGAAGGCCGGGAAGCCCTGCTCGTATTGCGGCCACAGCCCGTGCACGACGAAGGAAAACGGCCGACCGCCGCATTGCTGGTCGGGTGCCCGGTTCGGCGCGCGCTCCTGCGACGCCTCGCAGTAGGACGGCGACCAGGACAGCGCCAGCACGTAGAAATCGAACTGACCGGGCGCGTTCTGCCGCCGGTCCGGGCCCGCGCCCGGCGTGTCCTGCGCAAAAGCCACGATGGCAAACAGGAAGACGAAACTCAGGGTGATGGCGGCGGTGTGCGCCGCCTTACGAACGCGGATACCGAACATGCGTGCCCCCAGACACTGCAGCGAGAACAAAACGGAAATTGACGTGCCGCAAAAGTTCCCGTTCACGCTAGATTGAAAACGAGAACATTACAAGAACAAAATGGGAGACGACACGGGACACCCGCCGGCTTCAGCGCGGGGCCTCGTTCCAGGGTTTGGCAATGGACAGTTGAACGACCGGCGGTAGGCGCCGCCGGCGGCGATAGCCGCCTTCAGATCAGGGGCGCGCCATCTTGCAGCGCGGGTTGTAGGCCCAGTTGCGGTCGAGGCCGACGACGCACCATTCGACGTCCCAGGTCTGGCCGATCAAACCCGTGTCTTCGCCGATCCAGTAGTTGACCGCGTGCTTCTTGCCGTCGCTCACCAGGGCCACTGCTGTGCAGAAGCGGCGCGGGATGGTGGCGCTGGGGCCGGGCCGGTAGGCGATTTCGCGCACCCGCTCGAAATCCAGGATTTGCAGATCGGAGTTCCAGAAGCGGCCCTCCTTGGTGGAGAACCGCGACGCGATCGTGCTCAGACCGGCCTCGCAGGCCGGCAAATCGCCGTCGTAGTTCGAGCCGCTGAGATAGAAATTCTTCTCCAGCCAGTTCGCCGCGTGCGCCGGCGCCACAGCGCCAAAAGCGATCGAGACCAGGAAAGCAACCGAAACCGCGAAACGACGCATGAACTGCACTCCTACCGGCGCCTGAATCCGAAAAGCGCACATCGCGCCACGGCAATAATCATGCGCAACCGAAACCCTTGTCCGAGTTTATCACAGGTTTTTCCCGGTGCAGCCGATTCGTGCACAGCTTTACGGTTGTTTTGACTCGTGACTCCCGGTGCCGCGCTGCATCATTTTCAGGCGAGTCGTGTGGCGTGCGTGTTGCGTACGGCGTGCCGCCGACGGGCCGTCGCGTGACATTGCGTGCCGACCTCGGCCGGTCGGATTGTGTCGGCGGTTTTGTAGCGTTGTGTCCCAGGTTGTAGGAGCGTTGCGTTCACGGCGTTGGTTGCCGGCCGGTCGCCGGCAACCGCGCCGAAATGCGGCCTCTAGCGCCCGCGCCAGTCGCCGAGCACGGCCTGCACCAGCGCCAAGGCGGCAACGGCGGCAGTATCGGCGCGCAAAATGCGCGGCCCCAGCGCCAGACGCACGACATTCGGCCGTTTCACGAGGGTTTCGCGTTCGTCCTCGGAAAATCCGCCTTCCGGACCGATGAGAACGGCCAGCGGCAAACTGTGCCAATTGTCCAGCCGAATGGCAGCCAATGCCGCCACCGGGTCCGTGACCTCGGCGTCCTCGTCGCAGAACACCAGCAGCCGCCCGGCGTCGATTGTTCCGACGAGGCTTTTGAACGCCACCGGCTCCTTGATTTCCGGCAGCGCCAGAACGCCGCACTGCTGCGCCGCCTCGATGGCGTTGGCCCGCATGCGGTCGAGGTTGAGCCGCGCCACCTGGGTGTGCCGGGTCAGCACCGGCTGGATGCGCGACACGCCCATTTCCACCGCCTTCTGCACCCCATAATCGAGCCGGGCGTGTTTGAGCGGCGCGAACAGAAAATGCAGGTCGACGGGTTCCGGCTGCGGCCGCTGCTGCGCGCCGACCGCGGCCGACAGCGATCGTTTGCCAGTGCCGGTAAGTTCCGCCTGCCACTCCCCGTCGCGGCCGTTGAACAGCAGCACGCCGTCGCCTTTGGTCAGCCGCAGCACGTTGATCAGGTAATTGGCCTGGTCGCGGTCGAGCGCCACTTCGGTACCGCCGCCAAGGGCTGCGTCGAGGAAAATGCGGGGCGTGCGGAAATCGTAGCGCGGCATCATGACAACCCTTGAGAATCTGCGGGCCTTGCCGCCTTCCCGACGTATTCGGCGGGTTCTTATAAAGTACTCCCCGGCCAATCACCTGTATAATGGCGCCGGAATCAGGACAGGACCCGTTTCTATGAACTTGCGCTTGGCGTCGATCATCGCTGCTGGCCTGCTGGGCGCGGGACTTGCGCCCGCCGCGGCGCAGTTTCAGCCGCCGCCGCAGACACTGCCGCAGCAGCAGCAACAGGTGCCGCCCTGCGTCGTCGAGTTCGGTAAACTGCGGGATGATGCGCAGAAAAAGGCCGCCGCGATCCGCACCGCCAGCGAAAATAAGGCCGAGCCGAAAGTCGCTTGCGGTCTGTTCAACAGCTTCTCCGCCGCCGAAGCCAAGCTGATCAAATACGCCGCCGACCAATCCACCTGGTGCGGCATTCCGCCCGAGGTGGTGGCCAACCTGAAGCAGCAGCACGTCAAGACGGTCGACATTCAGGTCAAGGTCTGCCGCGCCGCCGCGGCGGGGCCGGCAAGACCGCAGGGTCCCAGCCTGAGCGATGCGCTCGGCTCCGGCACAGTGCCCGACGTCAGCAATATCCGCACCGGCCGCGGCACCTATGACACCCTGACCGGCACGCCGCTCGGCAAATGACCGACACCAGCAAGTGACTGATAATTTGCGTGTCGCCGATTCGACCGGAAACTGGGTCGACGGTCTCGCGCCCGCGTTCACCCGCCCCTATCTGCGTCTCGCCCGGCTCGATCGCCCGATCGGCTCGTGGCTGCTGCTGATGCCGTGCTGGTGGTCGGTCGGTCTCGCCGGCATGCGCATGGGCCATTTTCCGAACGCGTGGCACATCGTGCTGTTCTTCATCGGCTCGTTCGCGATGCGCGGCGCCGGCTGCACCTGGAACGATATCGTCGACCGTGACCTCGACGGCTTGGTGGAGCGCACGCGCTCGCGGCCGATCCCGTCGAAGCAAGTCACAGCGACGCAAGCCGCCATCTTCATGGCGGCGCAGGCGCTGGTCGGTTTGCTGGTGCTAATCCAGTTCAACACCTTCACCATCATTACCGGCATCGCCTCGCTCGGCGTCGTCGCGGTCTATCCGTTCCTCAAGCGTTTCACCTATTGGCCGCAGATCGGTCTCGGCCTCGCCTTCTCCTGGGGCGCGCTGATGGGCTGGCCGGCGGCGTTCGGCGAACTGGGCTGGCCGGCCTATCTGCTCTATGCCGGCTCGATCTCATGGGTGATCGGCTACGACACCATCTACGCGCATCAGGACCGCGACGACGACAGCCTGATCGGCATCAAGTCGACGGCGCTGCTGTTCGGCGAGCGCACGCCGACGATGCTGACGTGGCTCTACGGCATTGCCGTGGTGCTGATCGGCGCGGCAGGACTTGCAGCAGGCGGCGGGTTTATCTTCGTTGTCGGGCTGATCGCCTTCGCCGCGCATCTCGGCTGGCAGGTGCTGCGCATCGACATCAACGACCCGGCCTACTGCCTGGTGCTGTTTAAATCCAACCGCGACGCGGGTTTGATTTTATTTGGCGCGATGCTGCTGGAAGCGACAGTTTAAGTCCAAGCAGTCCACTCGCTAAGTATCTGCGCCGATTGCAACATTCGGCATCAGAATAATTTCAGAATTATTCGGTGTCCTCCAAGTTCCGCTTCCCTTAGCGTTTTGGCAATGCTCGGTTGCAAAGGGTTTCACGCGCCTCGTGCCATGAAATCCCAGCAAAATAAAAATGCCGGCACAAGCGTCGTTGGGGGAGCTCTATCGGGCTCGTGGGCGGGGAGTTTTTGTCTGTGGCGGAAGTACGTGGTTTAGCGGGCCGCGTTGCGTTTTTCGCTTTTGCCCGGCCCTGAAAGCATCCGCCGCATTCGCGCT
>CAITEM010000613.1 GCA_903891395.1 uncultured Hyphomicrobiales bacterium
AGGGGCTGGCGCCCGCCGTGATCCTCGAATTGTTCAAGGTGTTCGACCAGTTGCGCAAACATGCCTCTATCGTCATCGTCGAACACAATCTCGATCTGGTGCTGGCCTTGGCCGACCGCGTCTTCGCGCTGGAGCGCGGTGCGGTGTTTCACCAGGGGCCGGCGCAACCTTTGCTGACCGACCTGGCCTACCGCAAGAAAATTCTCTGGCTGTGACCAAAGGCCGGTGATTGTGGTCTAATGCCCGCAATAAAATCCGGGGGAGACGCATGGCCAACCAGATCGATCTTAAAGGCAGGAACGCGGTCGTCACCGGCGGCGCGCAAGGCATCGGCCGCGCCATCGTCGAACGGTTTCTCGATTCCGGCGCATCGATCGCGATCTGGGACCGCGACGAGAAGCTGGCTCAACAGACCGCGTCCGAATTGTCAGCCCGCGGCCGCGTTGTGGCGATCCCCGTGGACGTCACGCACTATGCCGATATCGAGAAAGCCCGCGACGCCTCGCTGAAAGCGCTCGGCCGCATCGACATCCTGGTCAACAATGCCGGCATCACCGGACCGAACGTAACCACCTGGGAATATCCGATCGACGCCTGGCAGAGCGTCATGCGCGTCAACCTCGATGGACCCTTCATGTGCTGCAAGGCCATTGTGCCGTCGATGATCGCGCAGAATTACGGCCGCATCGTCAACATCGCCTCGGTCGCCGGCAAAGAGGGCAATCCCAATGCCCCGGCCTATTCCGCCTCCAAGGCCGGCGTCATCGCGCTCACCAAATCGCTCGGCAAGGAACTGGCGAGCTACGACATCGGCGTCAATTGCATCACGCCGGCGGCGGCCAAGACCGCAATGTTCGAGCAGATGACGCCATCGCATATCGACTACATGCTGTCGAAAATCCCCCGCGCCCGCTTCGTCAACGTCGAGGAGATCGCGGCGCTGGTGGCGTTCTGCGCCTCGGCGGATTGCTCGTTTACGACCGGCTCGGCTTTCGACATCTCGGGCGGCCGCGCGACCTATTAGCCCTCCGCATCCCTTGCGCGAGACGCGCCGTTCGGCGCATCCTTGGCCAAAGATAAAAATCGGCGGGGACGGGAATGGCGAAGAAGGTCGTGTCCAGGCAGGTCAAGCCGCGCGGGCGCGAATTGCGCTCGCAGCTTTGGTTCGACAATCCGGAAAATCCGGGCATGACCGCGCTCTATCTCGAGCGCTATCTGAACTATGGCCTGACGCTGAAGGAGTTGACCTCGGGCAAGCCGATCATCGGCATCGCGCAGACCGGCTCCGATCTCTCGCCCTGCAACCGTCACCACCTCGAACTGGCGTCGCGGGTGCGCGCCGGCATCACGGCGGCCGGCGGCATTGCCTTCGAGTTTCCGGTGCATCCGATCCAGGAAACGGGAAAGCGGCCGACCGCGGCGCTCGACCGCAATCTCGCTTATCTCGGCCTGGTCGAGATTCTCTACGGCTATCCGCTCGACGGCGTGGTGCTGACCACCGGCTGCGACAAGACCGTGCCGGCCTGCCTCATGGCCGCGGCGAGCGTCAACATTCCGGCCATCGTGCTGTCCGGCGGACCGATGCTGAACGGCTGGTGGAAAGGCGAACGCGCCGGCTCCGGCACCGTGGTCTGGCAGGCGCGCGAAGATCATGCCGCCGGCAAGATCAGCTACAAGGAATTCCTCGACATCGTGACGTCGTCGGCGCCTTCGGTCGGCCATTGCAACACCATGGGCACGGCCTCGACGATGAATGCGCTGGCCGAGGCGCTGGGCATGTCGCTGCCGGGGTGCGGCGCGATCCCGGCACCGTATCGCGAGCGCGGGCAGATCGCGTATGAGACCGGCGTGCGCGCCGTCGCTTTGGTGCACGAAGACCTCAAGCCGACCGACATCCTCACGCGCAAGGCCTTCGAGAACGCCATCGTCGCCAATTCGGCCATCGGCGGCTCGACCAACGCGCCGATTCACATCAACGCCATCGCCCGGCATGTCGGCGTGAGACTTTCCATCGAGGATTGGGAAAAGGTCGGCTACGACGTGCCGCTGCTGGTCAATATGCAGCCGGCGGGCAAATATCTCGGCGAAGAATATTACCGCGCCGGCGGCCTGCCCGCGGTGATGAAGCAATTGTTCAAGGCCGGCAAAGGCCATGCCGACGCGCTGACCATCAACGGCAAGACCATGGGCGAGAACGTCCGCAAGGCCCAGGTGCAGGATGCCGACGTCATCAAGCCTTACGCCAAGCCGATGAAGAAGCAGGCCGGCTTTAAGGTGCTCAAGGGCAACCTGTTCGACTCGGCCATCATGAAGACCAGCGTGATTTCCGAGGAATTCCGCACGCGCTATCTGTCCAACCCGAAAGACCCGAACGCCTTCGAAGGCCGCGCCATGGTGTTCGAAGGGCCGGAGGATTATCACCACCGCATCGAAGACCCGTCGCTGAAGATCGACGCAAACACGCTGCTGTTCATTCGCGGCGTCGGCCCGATCGGCTATCCGGGCTCGGCCGAAGTCGTGAACATGCAGCCGCCGGCGGCGCTGATCAAAAAGGGCATCACGTCGCTCGCCTGCGTCGGTGACGGCCGCCAGTCCGGCACGTCCGGTTCGCCGTCGATTCTCAACGCATCGCCGGAAGCCGCCGCCAATGGTGGGTTGGCGATCTTGAAGACCGGCGACCGCGTGCGGATCGATCTGAACAAAGGCAGCGCCGACATTCTGATTTCCAAAGCCGAGCTGGCGCGCCGCCATGCGGCGCTGAAAAAGGCCGGCGGCTTTGCCTATCCTGAGAGCCAGACGCCTTGGCAGGAAATCCAGCGCGCCATGGTCGATCAGCTTGCCGACGGCATGGTGCTGAAGCCCGCGGTCAAATATCAGCGCATCGCGCAAAAAAGTCTGCCCCGCGACAATCATTGATCAACCGGGAGGTGCTGCCGTGGCCGGACGACTGAAAGGCAAACTCGCGCTGGTGACCGCGGCGGGTCAAGGCATCGGGCGCGCCATCGCGGAAGCCTGCGTCACCGAGGGTGCCACAGTGATCGCCACCGACCTTGACGCCGGAAAACTCAAAAGTCTGAAAAAGGCGGCGGCGTTTTCGCTCGACGTTCGCGACACCGCCAAGGTGAACGCGCTGGCGAAGGACATCCTCAAGAAATTCGGCGCGCCCGATATTCTCGTCAACTGTGCCGGCTATGTGCACCAGGGCACCCTGCTGGACTGCTCCGAAGAGGACTGGGATTTTTCTTTCGATCTCAACGTCAAGTCGATGCACCGCATGCTGCGGGCCTTCGTCCCGGCGATGCTGAGGAATGGCGGCGGCTCGATCGTCAACATTTCGTCGGCGGTTTCGTCGATCCGCGGCGTGCCGAACCGCTATGCCTACGGCACGACCAAGGCGGCGGTCATCGGCCTGACAAAAGCGGTCGCCGCCGATTTCATCCGGCGCGGCATACGCTGCAACGCCATTTGCCCCGGCACCATCCAGTCGCCGTCGCTCGACGGCCGCATCGAGGCCGTCGCCAAGAACACCGGAAAATCGCTCAAGGCGGTGCGCGCCGACTTTGTCGATCGCCAGCCGATCGGCCGGCTCGGTACCGCCGCGGAAGTGGCGGCGCTGGCGGTGTTCCTGGCGTCGGACGAGGCGAGCTACATCACCGGCCAAGCGCATCTGGTCGACGGCGGCATGGCGCTTTGATTTACCGCAGTGCGGTGGGCCACGCCCGGGGGCCAATTCGATCCTACGAAAAGACGGTCGCAAAGCTACACGGCCCTGCTAGAGTAGCTCTGGTTGTAAGACGGCCCGGAACACTCGACCCACAAAGTGGGCGCCGGAGCCGAATAATACGCGGCCTACGCGCCGCGCTGGGAGGACTGCATGGCGACCGTCGGCATCCGCGACGTGCGCAAGGCTTTCGGCCTGACGCCAGTCATTCATGGCGTCGACGTCGATATTGCCGACGGCGAATTCGTCGTCCTGGTCGGCCCGTCCGGATGCGGCAAGTCCACCCTGCTGCGTATGATCGCCGGGCTGGAGAATATTACCGGCGGCGAAATCAGCATCGGCGGCCGGGTCGTCAATAACCTGCCGCCCAAAGAGCGCGACGTCGCGATGGTTTTCCAAAACTACGCGCTGTACCCGCACATGACCGTCGCCGCCAACATGGCGTTTTCCATGAAGCTGCGCGGCGCGCCGAAGCAGGAAATCGACACCCGCGTCAACCGCGCCGCTGACATCCTCGGGCTTAAGCCTTATCTTGAGCGCTATCCGCGCCAACTGTCAGGCGGCCAACGGCAACGCGTCGCCATGGGCCGCGCCATCGTGCGCGATCCGCAGGTATTCTTGTTCGACGAACCGCTGTCGAACCTCGACGCCAAACTGCGCGTGCAGATGCGCACCGAGATCAAGGAACTGCATCAGCGCCTGAAGACCACGACGGTCTACGTCACGCACGACCAGATCGAGGCCATGACCATGGCCGACAAGATCGTGGTGATGCACGACGGTATCGTCGAGCAGATCGGCGCGCCGCTGGAACTGTACGACAACCCCAACAATCAGTTTGTCGCCGGCTTCATCGGCTCGCCGGCGATGAACTTCGTCAGAGGCACGGTGCGCGCCAACGGCAAACTCGGATTCGAGGGTGTCGGCGGCATCCAGTTGCCGCTGACCGGCGCGCCGGCCGGCAGCGACGGCCGCAGCGCGGTCTACGGCGTGCGGCCCGAACATTTCACCATCGCCGACGAGGGTGCCGAAGCCACCGTTGTCGTCGTCGAACCGACCGGTTCCGAAATCCAGGTCGTCGCCAAGCTCGGCGGCGGCGATGTCATCGCGGTGTTCCGCGAGCGCCACCAACTCAAGCCGGGCGACAAGATCCGGCTGATGCCCGACCCGCGGCTGGTTCACCTGTTCGACGCCGCATCGGGCGAAAGGCTCAAGCCATAATCAACAAACCAAACCGGGAGAAACGACAATGACGATCTTCGATCGACGCTCTCTGCTCAAGGCCGGTACCGCGGCGGCCGCCACCGCGACGCTGACGGGGTCCGCCTTCCTCGACTGGGCCAAGGCCTGGGCGCAGGAATCGCAGTGGAAGCCGGAGAAGGATGCTTCGCTTTCGATTCTGCGCTGGAAATATTTCGTGCAGGCCGAAGACGACAAATTCGTTGCGCTGATGGATGCCTTCACGAAAGCAACCGGGGTCAAGATCACCATCGGCCGCGAGTCCTACGAGGACGTGCAGCCGAAAGCCTCGGTCGCCGCCAATACCGGCGCGGGACCCGATCTGTTCTGGGGCTTGTATTCGCTGCCGCACCTGTTCCCGCAGAAATGCCTCGACCTCACCGACGTCGCCAACTACCTCGACAAGAAGTCCGGCCCTTGGGTCGACAGCGCGGTGAAGTACGGCAAGGAAGGCAACAAGTGGATCGGCATTCCGATCTGCTACACCGGCAGCCTGATGAACTACCGCATCGAAGCCTCCAAGAAAGCCGGCTTCTCGACATTCCCCTCCAAGACCGATGAATTCCTCGAATACGTCAAGGCGATGAAGGCCAACAACACGCCGGGCGGTTTCGCGCTCGGCCACGCGCCGGGCGACGGCAACACCTGGATTTACTGGTGCCTGTGGGCGCACGGCGGTCAGCACGTCGACGCCAGCGACAAAGTGACGATCAATTCGCCGGAAACCGAAAAGGCGCTCAATTACGCCAAGGCGCTGTTCGACACCATGGTGCCGGGCGTCGCCTCGTGGAACGACTCGTCGAACAACAAGGCGTTCCTCGGCGAGGAAATCCACTGGACCAATAACGGCATCTCGATCTACGTCGCGGCCAACAAGGACGCCACCAAGACGCATATCGCCGAGGACATGAACCACGCTTACTTCCCGGTCGGGCCGGTCGGCAAGCCGACCGAGCTGCACCTCATGTTCCCGATCCTGGCGATG
>CAITEM010000614.1 GCA_903891395.1 uncultured Hyphomicrobiales bacterium
CGAGTCATGGATCTAGTTCGCGGCGTACACGGGGCTTTGATACGGTCGATATTCCAGCCCGAATCCTTAACAGCCAACGCCTCACCGACAGAGCCAACCCGTGAAGCCATCCCGTGACATTGCCCGACTGATCGAAATCATGGCGGCGCTGCGCACGCCCAAGACCGGTTGTCCGTGGGACCTGGAGCAGAGCTTCGAGACCATCGCGCCATACACCATCGAGGAAGCCTACGAGGTCGCCGACGCCATCGCCCGCGGCGACCTGGCCGACCTCAAGGACGAACACGGCGATCTGCTGCAGCAGTCGGTCTACCACGCACGGCTCGCGGAAGAACAAGGCGCCTTCAGCTTTGGCGATGTCGTCGAGGCCGTGACCGCCAAGATGATCCGGCGGCATCCGCACGTCTTTGCCGACGAGCACGGCAACACGACGAAAGCGGCCGAGGGCTTCTGGGAACGCATCAAGGCCGAGGAACGTGCCGCGCGGGCCAAACGCGGCACCGTCGAACCGACGGGCGCGCTGGCCGGGGTTCCGGTCGGCCTGCCCGCCCTGACCCGCGCTCTGAAACTGCAGCAGAAAGCCGGACGCGTCGGCTTCGACTGGAACGACCCCCGCGCCGTCCTGGCCAAAATCCGCGAGGAAGCCGACGAGATCGAGGCCGAACTCGACGCCGGCGACAAGACCAAAGCTGGCGCCGAAATCGGCGATCTGCTGTTCGCCGTGGTCAATCTGGCGCGGCACATGGACGCCGAGCCGGAAAGCATCCTGCGCGCTACCAACCAGAAATTCGAGCGCCGCTTTGCCAGTATCGAGGCCGCGCTCGCGGCGCGCGGCAAGAAGCCGACGGACGCGACCTTGGCCGAAATGGACGCGCTATGGGACGAGGCAAAGGCCGCCGAAAAGAGACAGGCGGCCGAGTAACCTGCCCTAATACTGAACCGGCACCGGCGGCAGGAATTTCCGGCGCACCATGTCGGCGTTCTTCGGATCGGCGCGCACCGTGACGGCCATTTTGCCGTCATCGTTCATGTCTTTGGATAGAACTTCGGAGTGACGATAAAGCCAGCTCAGCCCGGCGCCATCCGCGGGATCGAGCAGCAAGTCCATTGTCAGGCGGCCTTCGCCGAGCCGTTCCTCGATAGCAGCGATCAGGCGATCGATCCCCTCGCCGCTCAAGGCCGACAGCGGCACCGGCATGTTCTCCGCCGGCTGGCGCTCGGCGAGATTGAGTACGCGGGCGCGGCCTTCTGCATCCAGCCGGTCGATCTTGTTCCACACTTCGATCAGGCGGCGGTCGCCCGGCTCGATACCGAGTTCGCCCAGAACTTTCGCGACGTCTTTCGACTGCGCGCCGGAATCATCGTGCGACATGTCACGCACATGCAAGATGATGTCGGCTTCGATCACCTCCTCCAGCGTGGCGCGAAACGCGGCCACCAGCATGGTCGGCAGATCGGAGATGAAGCCGACCGTGTCGGACAAAATCACGCGGATACCGTGCGGCAAATCGATCGCGCGCAAG
>CAITEM010000615.1 GCA_903891395.1 uncultured Hyphomicrobiales bacterium
CAGCGGCCGGGCGCACCTAGACAACGGCGTTTGCGGCGTAGACGATTGCGCCAAAGCACAATCCAGCGGGGGAAACGATGAGCTACCGCGAAGTCAGCGAAATCCGCGACGGCATGCGGATCGACTGGGATATGCCGATCAAGATGGACGACGGGCTGGTGCTCCGTTGCGACATCTACCGGCCGGTCGCCGAGGGCCAATACCCCGTCATCATGACCTACGGTCCTTACGGCAAATGGCTGTCGTTCCAGGAACTGTACAAAGACCAGTGGGAGCGCATGTGCGCCGACCAGCCGGACGTGCCGGCCAACTCCACCAACAAATATCAGCAGTGGGAAGTGGTCGATCCGGAGAAATGGGTGCCGGACGACTACGTTTGCATTCGCGTCGACAGTCGCGGCGCCGGGCGCTCGCCGGGCGTGATCGACATCTGGTCGTTGCGCGAGGCGCAGGACCTGGCGCTGTGCGTGGACTGGGCCGGCGTACAGCCCTGGTCCAACGGCAAGGTCGGCCTCAACGGCATTTCCTATTATGCCGAGAACCAATGGCAGGCGGCGGCGTTGCAGCCGAAGCACCTCGCCGCGATCTGTACCTGGGAGGGCGCCGCCGACTTCTACCGCGACATGGCGCACCACGGCGGCATCTTCAACCGTGGCTTCGTCGAAGGCTGGTCGAAGGCGCAGGTCTACACGCTGCAAAACGGCCGCGGATCGCGCGGCTTCAAGAGCGGCATGACCGGCGACTGGGTATCCGGCCCCGAGACGCTGACGGAAGAACAACTCGGCAAGAATCGCCGCAATTTCTACGAGGATTGCCTGGCGCGTAAACTCGACACCGACGAATTCTGGCAGTCGCGCATGCCGGACTGGGACAAGGTCAAAGTGCCGCTGCTCTCGTCCGCCAACTGGGGCGGCCAGGGCCTGCATCCGCGCGGCAATTTCGAGGGCTTCGTGCGCTCGGCGTCGGACAACAAATGGCTCGAAGTCCATGGCATCGAACACTGGACGCATTTCTACACGAATTACGGCGTCGATCTGCAGAAGCGGTTCTTCGGCCATTTCCTCAAGGGCGAGGATACCGGCTGGAGCAAGCAACCGCTGGTGCAATTGCAGGTGCGTCATCCCGGCGAGAAATTCGTCGAACGTCACGAGAGCGAATGGCCGCTGGCACGCACACAATGGACCAAGTTCTATCTGAACCCGGCAGACCTGAGCCTGTCGAAAGACACAAGTAAGGCCGCCAGCACCGTAACCTATGGGGGCTTCACCGAGGGCGTTACATTTCTCACCGAGCCGCTGGAACAGGATGTCGAACTGACCGGTCCCATTGCAGCCAAGCTGTGGGTGTCTTCGGCGACAGAGGACGCGGACCTGTTCCTGGTGGTGCGCGTGTTTACGCCCGACCTCAAGGAGGTCACGTTCCAGGGCGCGCTCGATTCCCATACGCCGATCGCACAAGGCTGGCTGCGCGTCTCGCACCGCAAACTCGATCCGAAGCTGACCCTGCCCTACCGGCCGTATCACACCCACGATGAGGAGCAGAAACTCAAGCCTGGCGAAGTCTACGAAGCCGACGTCGAGGTTTGGCCGACCTGCATTCATGTGCCGAAGGGCTATCGCATCGCGCTGTCGGTACGCGGCACCGACTACGTGTTCCCGGGCGAGCCCGGCGCTGGCGTCGAGACGCTCGGCAAAGTGTGGACCGGCGTCGGCCCCTTCACCCATGACGATCCGCGCGACCGCCCGCCCGCCGTATTCGGCGGCGACGTCACGCTGCACGCCGCACCGGATCAGCATCCTTACGTGCTGCTGCCCGTCATCCCCCAGAAATAAACGCTCAAGAATTATATGAAATTCCGGGAGTGAGAGATCATGAGTTATCGTGAGGTCAGTGAAGTTCGCGACGGCATGCAGATCGATTGGGACATGCCGATCACGATGGAAGACGGGCTGGTGCTGCGCTGTGACATCTTCCGCCCGGTCAAGAAGGGCCGCTATCCGGTGCTGTTGAGCCACGGCCCCTACGGCAAGTGGCTGCATTTCGAGGACGGCTACAAGACCGCCTGGAAGCGCATGGAGCAGAAGCAGCCGGACGTGATGGCCGGCTCGACCAACAAGTACCAGAGCTGGGAAATCTGCGACCCGGAAAAGTGGGTGCCGGATGGCTACGTCTGCGTGCGCGTCGATTCGCGCGGCTGCGGCCGCTCGCCCGGCTACGTCGAGCACTGGTCGCCGCGCGAAACCAAGGATTTTCACGACTGCGTCGAGTGGGCCGGCGTGCAGCCGTGGTCGAACGGCAAAG
>CAITEM010000616.1 GCA_903891395.1 uncultured Hyphomicrobiales bacterium
GAATGAGTGAGGTCTTGCGCATTATCCGCGAACCTTTTCGCCTTCGCCAGCCGCCCACCATGGGCCTGGATCAACGGGAGTCCCGTCCTTACGAAATTCGATATAAAGCACCGGCTGGCTGGAACCTGTCGCAAGGATAGAAGCGATATGGGAGGCACTCCCCATCACCGCAACCGGTTCGCCGGCCAGCACGAACTGTCCGAGATCAACTGATATCCGATCCATCCCCGCGAGCAAGACATGATACCCGCCGCCTACATTAAGGATCAAGAGTTGTCCGTAGGACCGGAACGGCCCTGAATAGACCACCCAGCCGTCGGCCGGCGCAGTGACCTGCGCGCCGGCCCTTGTCGCGATCGAAACTCCCATTTCCAACCCACCGATACCATCGGGCGCCCCGAATTCCTTCAATTTGACGCCGTTAACCGGTGTTGGAACATGACCTCGCAGCGAAACAAAGGCGACGGCCGGTGTTAAACGCCCCGGATCGCGAAAAGCCGACAAAGCAGGCCGGCTGTCGTTGCGCGCGGCCTCGCGGGCGTCCTTGATTGCGGGGTCCAGACCGGCTTCCAGCTTGCCGATCAAATCTTTGAGATTGTCGACCTGGCGGCCCAAATCGGCGGCCCGCTGGCGCTCGGCATTGAGGGCCTGTTCGCGATCGGCCTGCTGCTTCTGCCGTTCGCCGACCAGGGCGGTCATGCGGGCGCGTTCGCCATCGAGCGAGGCCATCTCGGCCTTGAGCCGGTCGCGCTCGGCGGCGATCTTCTGGCGGACATTGCCGAGTTCGGTGAGGTCGCTGGCCAGCGCCTCGACCTGCTGGCGCATCTCCGGCAGCACGGCGCCGAGCACCATCGCGGTGCGCACCGACTGCAGCGCGTCTTCGGGACTGGCGATCAAAGCGGGCGGGGGACGGCGGCCGACACGTTGCAACGCCGCCAGCACTTCACCGATGACGGCGCGGCGGCCGTCGAGCGACTTGCGAATGCCGGCTTCGTTGTCGTCGAGCGGCTTCAGACGGGTTTCGGTAGCGCCGATGCTGGTCTCGAAGCCGCGCAGCCGCGCGGCGGTATCGATCAGATCCTGATTGAGCTTGATGCGGTCGGCGCCGATCTGCTCGATCTCGCGCTTGAGGGCCGCTTCGGTCTCGCCCGACTTGCGTTGCGCGTCGCGCGCGGCCTGCAATTCATCGTCGCGCTGTTTGATGACGTCGAGCGGCGCGGGCTGTTGTTGCGCGAACGACGGCGCGCACGCGAGCGCCAGCCCCGCGATCAAGGCGGTGCGCAATGTCTGTCCGCTGATTCGGCCCATCATTGCGCTCAAGTTACGCCCGCAAGGTTCCACGGCAAGGTCATTCTGACGGCCCTTTTGCAGGGCGATTAAGACCAATGTGGGACCGCTTTTCCTTACTGACACTCCCCCTCCAGGGGAGGGTGAAGACAACAGCGCCGCGCGGGCGTGCATCACCGATTCAATTTTCAAACAGCCATTAGCCAACGCTCCGCCGCCCGTATTCTTTGCGGCCCCGGGCAGGCCGTCGTCCACATTCGCATTTCCGCCTTCGCCTTGCGGCTTCGGCGGACGCGCCTTCCATCGCCCTGCACTAACGAGGGCGCGCGGAACGCCGGGGTCCAACGACCCCGCAGCCTCGTGTGATGTGCTTTGAGTTTGGTCACACGAGCATAGCCACCACGGAAGTGCCGGATCCCCGGCGTCCCGCGCGCGATGTTTGAGGTTTGCTCCGCAAGGCCCCCGGTGGACGAACCTTTTCAGGCTCCCTCTGACGCAGGGAAAGCCTATCCACCGCTGCGGGGCTTTCATGCGCCGTGATCGGCATCCGCCGGCGCGGAACCCGTGGTATTCGGGCCTTTGCCGTTGGACGACGCGCACGCGCGCACTCCGCCCCAGTGACGTGCGGCTGGCACGCCGGGACCACGCGGCTTGGACCGCCGGTCGGGTTGATTGCGTCGCATCTCCAACGCCCCGCCGGCCACCGCTCCCCGCCCAACGTCTGAAGACGCTGATCAAACGCCCCTCGCAGTGAGGGCGGGATGGAGGGTATATAATCCATAATATGGATTAAAGTCAATAGACGGGAGAGATTATTTTCCGCTCTCGATCCTCATTCTGAGGAGCGCCTCTTGGCGCGTCTCGAAGGACGAGAGCCCGGATGTTTCGGGGGCCTTCATCCTTCGAGACGGGCCTTCGGCCCTCCTCAGGATGAGGTTTGAGAGGAATGCCCCTGGATGAGGTCGACAACTGAAAATCACCCCCGGTGATACGGATGTCCGGTGAGGATCGTCGAGGCGCGGTAGAGCTGCTCGAGCAGCATGACGCGCACGAGTTGGTGCGGCCAGGTCGCGGTGCCGAACGACAAGCGGAGCTGTGCCTTGTCGCGCAGGCTGTCCGCGAGGCCGTCGGCGCCGCCGATCACGAACACCACCGCCGGCTTGTCGTTGGCGCGCCACTTGGCGAACTGCGCGGCGATGCTGGCGCTGTCGAGGCTGTCGCCGCGCGAATCCAGCAGCACGACCGCGGCGCCCTGCGGAATGACGGTGGTGAGCGCGATCGATTCCTCGATCATGCGTTTGCTCGCCTCGGCGGCGCGGCTCTCGCGGATTTCGATGATCTCGACGTCGCGCCAACCGAGATTGCGGCCGGTCTGCGCCGCGCGCTTACGGTAGCGCTCGGATAGTTCGGTCTCGGGGCCCGATTTCAGGCGGCCGATGGCGGCGACGATGATGCGCATGGCGAGAGGTTAGCATTATCCGCTCGTCCCCACGACCCGCCTACGCTCGCTTTGCGAGCTTCGGCGCGCTTAGAGTCCGCCGAAGCGCTTGCGCGAAGGGCGGAAAGCGGGGACCGAGCACTTAAACAAAGAACTGGATTCCCGCTTGCGCGGGAATGCGCGGCGGTTGGGGAACGCGTCACGCCCGCCGGCGGTTTACGCGCTCCACATCTTTTCGAGATTGTAGAATTCGCGCACCTCGGGACGGAAGACGTGGACGATGACGTCGCCGACGTCGATCAGCACCCAGTCGCCCTGACGCAGGCCTTCGATGTGCAGCCCGGTATATTTCGCGGCTTTGAGGCCCTTCACCAGATTATCGGAGATGGCGGCGACATGGACGTTCGAGCGTCCCGTCGTCACGACCATGTAGTTGCCCATCGACGGTTTGTCGGACAGATCGACGGTGACGCTGTCCTCGGCCTTCATGTCGCCGAGCAGCGACAGCACGAGGCGCAAGGTATCCTTGGCACTTCCACGCTGAGGCGCTTCTTTGACGGAAGCAGCCGGTTTGGCGGCGGGCGTACGGCGTTTTGCCCGGGTGAGCGCAGGAGTGGCCAGGGTGTCGTGTCCTTTTCAGCGTGTCCGCCCGGACCGTTCCAGGCGCTTGCAGAACATAGCTATTTCGCGGGCTTTTTTCCACCCATCGCGGCTTTTTTGGCGGGCTTCTTGGTAACGGGCCGCGGCGCGGCGCTTTTACCTTTGGCGGGGTTTTTACCGCCGCGCAGCGCGCGCAGAGCGGTCGAGGACAGCGGCGATTTGAGCCCGTGCAGGAAAGTCCAGGCTGGCGCGTAGCGGTCGGGCAATGTGGACGCGTCGCGTTCCTTGATGCGGAACCGGCTCAACGCCTGACCGGCCGGGCTGGCGCCGGCGTAAAGGCTGGGGCCGAGGCGATCGACCACGACAATAGGCACCAGGCGGGCGATCTCGCGCCAGCGCTGCCAGCGGTGGAAATGGCGCAGATTGTCGGCGCCCATGATCCAGACGATGCGCACGCGCGGGAATCGCGCTTTCAGCCAGCAGATGGTGTCGTAGGTATAGCGGGTGTTGATGACGGCTTCGATGCCGGTGATGTCGATGCGCGGGTGGTGCGTCAGTGCGCGCGCCGCGGCGATGCGCTTGGCCAGCGGCGCCAGGCCCCTGGTGTTCTTCAACGGATTGCCGGGCGTCACCAGCCACCAGACGCGGTCGAGCTTGAGCCGCTTCATCGCCAGCAGCGTGGCGCCGAGATGCGCCAGATGCGGCGGATCGAAGGTGCCGCCGAACAGGCCGATGCGCATGCCCGGCGCATTCGGTGGGAGAAAGCGCTCCGAAGGAGCGGTGGTGTTGCTCACGGCCGTGTCTGACCACTTCCGCGAATGCGGTATTTGAACGTCGTGAGCTGATCGACGCCAACGGGGCCACGCGCATGGAGGCGGCCGGTGGCGATGCCGATCTCGGCGCCGAAGCCGAATTCGCCGCCGTCGGCGAATTGCGTCGAGGCGTTGTGCAGCACGATGGCGGAATCGACCTGGCGCAAAAATTTCTCCGCCGTTGCGGCATCATCCGTGATGATGGCGTCGGTGTGATGCGAGCCGTAACGCTCGATGTGTTCGATCGCGGCATCGACGCCATCGACCACTTTGGCGGCGATGATGGCGTCGAGATACTCGGTCGACCAGTCTTCTTCGTTGGCTTGCTTAACGCGGCGGTCGACCGCCTGCACCGCTCTGTCGCCGCGGATTTCGCAGCCGGCGTCGATCAGCATCTCGATCAGCGGCTTGGGATGCGTCGCAGCCACGGCCTTGTCCACGAGCAGCGTTTCGGCCGCGCCGCAGACGCCGGTGCGCCGCATCTTGGCGTTGAGCACGATGGTCTTGGCCATGTCGAGATTGGCCGCCTTGTCGATGTAGACGTGCACGACGCCTTCGAGATGCGCGAACACCGGCACGCGGGCTTCGGTCTGCACGCGCGCGACCAGGCTTTTGCCGCCGCGCGGCACGATGACGTCGAGATTGCCGTCGAGGCCGGTCAGCATCAGTCCGACCGCGGCGCGGTCGCGCGTCGGCACCAGTTGAATGCAGGCCTCCGGAAGGCCGGCTTCGCGCAGGCCCTGTTGAAGCGCCGCGTGAATGGCGCGGCTCGAGCGCGTCGAGTCCGATCCGCCGCGCAGGATGGCGGCGTTGCCGGACTTCAGACACAGCGCGCCGGCGTCGGCGGTGACGTTCGGGCGGCTTTCGTAAATGATGCCGATGACCCCGAGCGGCACGCGGACCCGCGCGATGTCGAGACCGTTGGGGCGGGTCCAGCGGGCCATTTCCTGGCCGATCGGGTCGGCCAGGAGGATCACCTCCTCCAGCCCCTTGGCCATCGCTTCGATCCGCTTGTCGTCCAGCATCAGGCGGTCGAGCATGGCCCCGCCCAGGCCCTTGGCCCGAGCCGCGGCCATGTCCTCGGCATTGGCGGCCAGAATGACCTGGCGGTTGTCGCGCACCGCCGCCGCCGCCGCCGCCAGGGCGGCGTTCTTGGCGGCGGTCGGGCTGCCGGCCAGCACCCGCGCCGCCGCCCGCGCCTTGCGCCCCAATTCGATCATC
>CAITEM010000617.1 GCA_903891395.1 uncultured Hyphomicrobiales bacterium
ATGGCTTCTGGGCCAACGTCAATCCGGAAGTGCCGCATCCACGCTGGAGCCAGGCCAGCGAAGAGATCATCGGCACCGGCGAGCGCAAGCCGACGCTGAAGTTCAACGGCTACGGCGAGTTCGTCGCCGGCTTGTACAAAGGTCTGGAAAGCGAGCGTCTCTGGTCATGATGGTATGCGGCGGCGTTTTGTGCGCTGCGGCACGATGCGTGTTCGTGTCTCGTTTTTCAGGAACAAAAGAATCGCGCTTGTGTTACGCTACGGCATCCGAGGCTCGTGGCGTGACCAGAGCCGTCGCGGCTCTTTCGTCTTTCGAATCCACGGGCCCCTGAACAACAGCTTCAGGAGGTACCAATGGCCTATTCGCACGCTCTGCTTGGTGCACAAACGAGTTCATCGCATGTTGCGGTCCGGCGCATCGGCCTGACCGATCTCAAGGACGCGCTGTCGCTCGGTCTCGCCGACTTCAATGCGATGCCGACCCACGCGATTTTTCTATGCCTGATCTACCCGATCATCGGGCTCGTCGCGGCGCGGGCGGCGTTCGGCTATTCGGTGCTGCCGCTGATTTATCCGCTGGTCACCGGCTTTGCTCTGGTCGGTCCCTTCGCCGCGCTCGGCCTCTACGAAATGAGCCGGCGCCGCGAAATGGGTCTCGATGTTTCGATCACACACAGCTTCGACGTGCTGCGATCTTCCTCGATCGGCGCCATCACCGCGCTCGGCCTTTTGCTGCTGATGGTGTTCGGCGTGTGGATGGGGGTGGCGAACGCGATCTACATCGCGACGTTTGGCTACGCTGAGCCGGCCTCGCTCACGCAGTTTGCATCGGACGTGCTGACGACGCACCAGGGCTGGGCGCTGATCGTGCTGGGCAATGGAGTCGGCCTCTTGTTCGCGGTGGTTGTGCTTTCCATCAGTGCCGTCTCGTTTCCGCTGCTGGTCGACCGCGATGTCGGCGCCGCGGTGGCGCTGATGACGTCGGTACAAGTGGTGCTGAAAAATCCACTCACCATGGCGGTGTGGGGGTTGATCGTGGCGGCGCTGCTGTTCCTGGGCTCACTGCCGTTCTTCCTCGGCCTGACGGTCGTGGTGCCTGTGCTCGGTCACGCGACTTGGCATCTCTACCGCAAGGCGGTGAATGCGGAGACGAGCGCGCGGCCCGAGATGAGCCCCGAGCCTCAGGAGAAGCGCTACGCCGCCGATTTCCCGGCCAATCTGTTCCAGTGGCTCAAATAAAGAGTCCGCAAGCCTGAGATTGCCGCGCCCGGCCTCTACCGCCGGGCGCGGCGCATTCCTATGTCGCAGGAAACGCCACAGGAGGCTTTCGTGCGCGCTCTCATTGCTTGTCTCATCGCCGGTTTTGTCGTCCTCAGCGCCATGCCGTCGCGCGCCGCCGACGAGCCCGATCTCATTTTCAAGCGTTCGACCGTGTTCAAGTGGCTGACGCCGAACGACAAGCTGGCGACCTACGGGCTTGACGACCCGGAAGTCGACGGCGTCGCCTGCCACTTCACGGTGCCGGAGCGCGGCGGCCTGAAAGGCTGGATCGGTGTCGCCGAGGAGGTCTCGGACATCTCGCTCGCTTGCCGGCAGATCGGGCCGATCAAGTTCAAGGCCAAATTCGAGCAGGGCGAGGACGTCTTCCGTAAGCGCCGCTCGCTGTTCTTCAAGAAAATGCAGATTGTCCGCGGCTGCGACGTAAAACGTAACGTATTGGTTTACATGGTCTATAGCGACCGCATCATCGAGGGTTCGCCGAAAAACTCGACGTCCACCGTACCGGTGCAGCCGTGGGGCGGGCAGGGTGATGTGGAAAAATGCGCCGACTGGGTCACGAACTAGGCTATGATGCCTGACGGGGTCTAGAGGGAGTTCGCCATGTCCATTAATTCGCCTGACGTCCAACGTGCCGTCGCCAACGCGCTGCATCAGCATTGGAAGCTTTATCTGGTCGAGGGCATCGTTCTGGTGGTGCTCGGCCTGATTGCCGTACTGTATCCGCCGCCGGCCACGCTGGCGGTGACATTCCTGTTCGGCTGGCTGTTCCTGATCAGCGGTGTCATGGGGCTGGTCACGACGTTCTATATGCGGCACGCGCCGGGATTCTGGTGGGCGTTGATTTCGGCGGCCATCGCCATTCTGGTCGGCGCGTCGCTGCTGGCCGAGCCGCTGCGCGGCGCCCTGTCGTTGACGCTGGTGCTGGCCGTGTTCTTCGTGGTCGAAGGCGTCGCCTCGATCATGTTCTCGCTCGATCACAAGCGTGAACTGTCGGGCCGCTGGGGCATGATGCTACTCAGTGGTCTGGTCGATCTGGTGCTGGCGGTGATGATCATCGCCGGCCTGCCGAGCACCGCGGCGTGGGCGATCGGGCTTCTCGTCGGCATCAACATGGTGTTCGGCGGCACGGCGCTGATCGGCATGGCGTTGCACGCACGGAATGCCGCCACGCCCTGAAACGAAAAGAGCAGGCGAGCGCCGTTGCGCGTTTAGCGCGAAGCGCTCGCCCGCTATTCGTCATATCTGAAATGCTCAAGCTGTTTGGCGGCGCAAAATGAATTGCGGCGCGCCGAATGATGCTAACCTCGCCGACAAGGAGCCGCCGAAGAAGTTCGGATGACGCTCCGTTGGGGGGAGGCGCCATTGAAGCTGAAATTTCTGACCGTGCTGGCTGCTGTGGTCTTTGCGTCGGCGCCTACATTGCCGCGCGCGCAGGCGGAGTCCTATCCGAGTCATCCGGTGCGTGTGATCATCGCATTTTCCGCCGGCGGCTCTGTGGATGCGCTGGGCCGCATCGTGGCGCAGAAGCTCGGCGAATATTGGGGTCAACAGGTCACGGTCGAAAATCGCACCGGCGCGCTCGGCAATATCGGCGCGCTGGCCGCTGCCCGTTCGGCGCCCGACGGCTATACGTTGCATTTCGCAACGCAATCGCTTGCCGTGAATGTCACGCTGGCGCCGATGGCGGAACTCGATCCGTTGAAGGATTTCGAGCCGGTGATGCTGGTCGCGTCCGCGCAGGACATCCTCATCGTGCCGCCGGATTCGCCGTTCAAGACGACCCGGGAGCTGATCGACTATGCCAAGGCCAATCCACGCAAGCTGACGTACGGCACGCTCGGCACGTCTTCGAGCGGCAACATGGCGGTGGCCGTGTTCGCCGAGATGAACGGCCGGCTCGAAATGCGCCAGGTCCCGTATTCACAATCCCCGCAACTGACCACGGACGTCATGTCCGGACGCGTCGATGTGTTCTTTCCCACGACCGGCGCCCATGTCGGCAATGTCGTCTCCGGCCGCGAGCGGGCCTTGGGCGTTTCAGGACAAAAGCGCGCCGAACAGTTACCCGATATTCCGACCTTCGGCGAGCAAGGCGTAAGCTATCCCGACGCCACCAGTTGGTACGCCATGTTCGCGCCCAAAGGTACGCCGAAGGATATCGTCGACAAGGTGAACCGCGACATCGCGCACGTCCTCGCATCGCCGGATGTCCAGGCGTTGCAAAGCAAGCTCGGCTTCACGACGATCGGCGGCCCGCCCGAAAAATTGGGCGACTATCTCAAAACCGAAATCGAGAAATGGACGGCGATCGCCAACGATCCGCTGTTCGCCGGCAAATAGACCGCCGCACTCCGCATCCACGTCTTGCACTACCGCAGAAAGAATTCGCACATGGTCCAGACCTTGCTCCCCACCACGCTTGTCGGCTCCTATCCACAGCCGGATTGGCTGATCGATCGCGGCGTTTTGAGCAAGCAGACGCCGCCACGAACGCGCGCACAGGAACTCTGGCGCATCGATCCGCAGTGGCTGGAGCAGGCGCAGGACGACGCCACGCTGATTGCGATCCGCGATCAGGAACGGGCCGGCGTCGATACCGTCACCGACGGCGAAATCCGCCGCGTCAGTTATTCGTCCCGGTTCGCGACGGCGCTTGAGGGCGTCGATCTCGACAATCCCGGGGTCACCAAGAGCAGGGGTGGTGTCACCATCAATGTGCCGCGAATCGTCGGCAAGATTCGGCGGCGGCACGCCGTCGAGGTCCGCGACGTGAAATTTCTCCGCGCCAATACCGACCGGGCGATCAAGATTACGGTGCCGGGTCCATTCACGATGTCGCAGCAGGTACAGAACGACCATTACAAGGACGTCGAGGAGATGGCGCTCGATTATGCGGTCGCGGTCAATGAAGAGATCAAGGATCTGTTCGCTGCCGGCGCCGATGTCGTGCAGATCGACGAGCCTTACATGCAGGCCCGGCCCGATCAGGCCCGGCAATATGGGCTAAAAGCGCTCAACCGGGCGCTGGAGGGTGCCAGCGGAACCACCGCGGTTCACATCTGTTTCGGCTACGCGCTGACGATCAAGCAGAAGGCGCCGGTCTACGACTATCTGGCCGAATTGGAGGAGTCCTCTGCCGACCAGATTTCGGTCGAGACGGCACAATCAAAGCTCGATTGTTCGACGCTTGCCGCTCTCAGCAAGACGATCGTTCTCGGCGTCATCGACATGTCCGATCCGCAGGTCGAGACGCCCGACACCGTGGCGGCCCGCATTCGCCGCGCGCTGCCTTACGTGCCGGCCGAGCGCCTGGTCATCGCACCCGATTGCGGCATGAAATATCTGTCCCGCGAGGTGGCCTACGGAAAACTGCGTGCCATGGTGGACGGCGCCGCGATCGTACGGCGCGAACTCACCGGCTGAACTATGGCTGCACTTCGCCGGCTTCCACTTCGGCCAAAGTCGCGCGCCAGTCGCGCCGCTTCATCATGAAGGTATAGGCCGACATGATCAGCATGATGGCGGAGACGATGAGTAGCCCGAGCGAGATCGGCCGCATGAAGAAGATGGTGTAGTCGCCGTTCGACATGATCAGCGACTGGCGCAGGCTCTGCTCGAAGATCGGCGAGATCACCAGACCTAGCACCAGCGGGGCCGGGTCGAAGGAGAATTTCTTCAGCGCGTAGCCGAGCACGCCCATGATCAGCATGATGTAGACGTCGACCACCGAATGGCTCACCTCGTAGACGCCAACGATGCAGAACATGATGATCAGCGGATAGAGATAGGCGTAGGGAATCCGCAGTACGGTCACGAACAGGCCGACCAGCGGCAGGTTGAGCGCCAGCAGCATTAGATTGCCGACATACATCGAGGCGACGAAGCCCCAGAACACGTCCGGGTGTTCGGTGACAAGCTGCGGGCCCGAGTTGACGCCGTGCACCATCAGCGCGCCGATCAGCACCGCCGTGATCGGCCCGGTCGGGATGCCGAGCGCCAGCATCGGCACGAAGGCGCCGGTGGAGGCCGAATTGTTCGCCGATTCCGGCCCGGCAACGCCAGCCACCGCGCCTTTGCCGAACTCCTCGGGATGTTTCGAGACGCGGCGTTCCAGCGCGTAAGACAAAAAGCTCGAGATGATGTGCGCCGAGCCGGGAATGATGCCGATGATGAAACCGAGGCCACTGCCGCGGATGATCGGCCAGAACGATTCACGCCATTCCTGGCGGTTCGGCAGCAATTCCCGGAACTTGGGCGTGATTACTTCGCCGACCACGGTATAGCTCGGCGTCGACAGGATCTCGCCCAGACCGAACAGGCCGACCGCCACCGGCACGATGCCGATGCCGTCACCGAGTTCGGCGAGGTCGAAACTGTACCGGAAGTGTCCGGTCATGTTGTCGATCCCGATCATGCCGAGCAGCAGGCCGATGCAGGCCATCAACAGCGTGCGCACGAGCGACGACGACGACATGTAGGCGAGGAAAATCAGTCCCAGGACGAGCATCGCGGTGTATTCGGGCGGCCCGAATTTCAATGCGATGGTGGCCAGCGGCGGCGCCACCAGCGTTAGCATGACGACGCCGAAAGTGCCGGCGACCCAAGAGCCGACCGCGGCGATGCACAGCGCAGCGCCGGCACGGCCCTTCTTGGCCATGGCGTTGCCGTCGATGCATGTCATCACCGACGACGCTTCACCCGGAATGCGCCTCAGGATCGACGTGGTGGAGCCGCCATCTTGCGAGCCGTAATAGATACCGGCCAGCATGATCACAGCCTGCGTGGCGTTCAGACCGAAGGTGACCGGCAGCAAAATCGAAATGCCCGACAGCGGCCCGATGCCGGGCAGCACGCCGACCAGTGTGCCGACCAGGCAGCCGAGGAAGGCGTACCAGAGATTGTCCGGCTGGAAGGCGATGGCGAAGCCATGCATCAGGCTGATGAAAGTGCTGTCCACGGATGCGATCCTAGAAACTGAATTCGGGAAGCGGCGTTTTTAGGCCGTAAACGAAGGAAACATACGTGAGGCCGACGATCGCGAGGGAATAAACGATGGCGTAAAACGGCTTTCGGCGCTCGATCAGCAGAAGCAGCGTCACGATCATCAGCAGCATCGTGACGAAGAAGCCGAGATGCTCGTAAAGCCCGATGGCGATGGAGGTGATCGCGGTGACCAATAATGCGTGCTTGCCGTCGTCCCAGGCCAATTCCGCGAAAGGCGGGCTCTCGCCGCCACGCAGCACCAGCACGGCCCCGAACAGGATCGTCAGGGCGGCGACGATCTTGGGCAGAAAGCCCGAACCCGGCATCGACAGCTGGCCGGTCGGCAGATCGCCGCTCAGCGCGATGATACCCGCGCCGAACAGGATGAAGGCCGAGCCGGCGACGTGATCGGCGCGAAGTTTCATGACTATCCCTG
Organism: uncultured Hyphomicrobiales bacterium; assembly: GCA_903891395.1. Lineage (GTDB taxonomy): Bacteria > Pseudomonadota > Alphaproteobacteria > Rhizobiales > Xanthobacteraceae > Pseudolabrys. Next base: position 6,700 of record CAITEM010000617.1, read on the forward strand.
CTTGCCGATGGAGATGACGGCTTCGTCGGTGCGACGGCCGTCTTCGTCCCAGAACGTCTGGAAGTCGGGCCCGTCGAGATAGGCCAGTTCCTGGCCGGCATTGGCCAGCACGGTGGTGAAGGCCTCGCTCTGCGCGGCCGTTTTGATCGCCGCGCGCAGCGTGGTCACGACCGGCGCCGGCGTCGCCTTCGGCGCGAAAATGCCGACCCACAGATAATATTCGACGTCGTAGCCGAGCTCCTTGAGCGTCGGCACGTCGGGCAGGAATTTCGAGCGCGTGGCGCCGAACGAGGCCAGCGCGCGCAGTTTGCCAGACTTTACATGCGC
>CAITEM010000618.1 GCA_903891395.1 uncultured Hyphomicrobiales bacterium
CAAGGAAGTGCTGGCGCAGATGGGCCTTCATCTCGGCATGGAAGTGCCGGGCTGGCCGCCGGAAAACATCGAAGAGCTCGCCAAGCGCTTCGAGGACCATTACTAGGCCGCGTCAAGCGCGGCTACGTCGCAAGACGTTTACAGGAGCTACCGATGCGTCACGGAAAAGTTCACCGCAAACTGGGCAGGCACTCGGCTCACCGCACTGCCATGTTCGCCAACATGTGCGCGTCGCTGATCAAGCACGAGCAGATCGTCACCACTCTGCCGAAGGCCAAAGAGCTGCGGCCGATCGTCGAGAAGCTGGTGACGCTCGCCAAGAAGGGCGGCCTGTCGGCCCGTCGTCAGGCGATCTCGGAAATGCGCGACGTGATCCAGGTCCGCAAGTTGTTCGCGGTGCTCGGCCCCCGCTACAAGGACCGCGCTGGCGGTTACACCCGCGTGCTCAAGGCCGGCTTTCGCCACGGCGACAACGCCGCGGTGGCGGTGATTGAGTTCGTCGATCGCGACGTCGATGCCAAGGGCCTCGATTCGGGTCCGGTGCAGGCCAAGCGCGTCGACGAGAACGAGACCGTCGCGGCATAGACCGTGCGTGCGGTAGGATATTTTAAAAGGGCGGCGCTCAGCGTCGCCCTTTTTGTTTGCCTAATGGCTTTGCCGCTGCGCGCCGATCCGGCGCAGGACCGGGCGTTGATCGCGACCGCCGAAAGCGGCGATGTCACGGCGATCCTGAAGTTGTTGACGGCTGGCGCGGACATTCACGCGCGCGATGGCGCCGGGCGCACGGCGTTGCTGGCGGCGACCCAGAGCAACAGCGTCGATGTCGCGCGGCTTCTGATTGCCGCCGGTGCCGACGTGAACGCCAAGGACAGCATCGAGGACAGCCCCTTTCTGTACGCCGGTGCGGAAGGCCGTAACGAAATCCTGAAGATGACGCTGGTCGCCGGCGCCGACCTCACCAGCACCAACCGCTACGGCGGAACGGCGCTGATCCCAGCGGCGCATCACGGCCATCTCGAAACCGTGGAAATCCTGCTCGGCACCAAGATCGACAAGGACCATGTCAACAAGCTGGGCTGGACCGCGCTGCTCGAGGCCGTGATCCTCGGCGACGGCGACAAGGTGCATACCGACATCGTCGGGCGGCTGGTTGCCGCAGGCGCCAAGGTGAACCTCGCCGACCGCGATGGTGTCACGCCGCTGGTCCACGCCCGCCGCCGCGGCTTTGCCGCCATGGCCGCGGTCCTGGAAGCCGCTGGCGGCCGCTGAACAATTATGCGGACAACGGCCGCCTCCGATAGCGGCTGTCACACTGCGTTGTATAATGGAACCGGGAATCTGGGGAGGGCAGCATGGCTCGGCTGGCGATGATTTGTCTGGCGTTGATGGCGGCGCTTGGAACGGCGCAGGCGCAGACCGATCCGGTCAAGCGCGGCGATTATCTCGTCAACTCGATCATGACCTGCGGCAATTGTCACACGCCGAAAGGCCCGCCAGCCGCTATCGCCGGCAAGGATTTTTCCGGCGGGCTGAGCTGGGATGAGCCGCCGTTCAAGGTGACCGCGCCGAACATCACGCAGGACAAG
>CAITEM010000619.1 GCA_903891395.1 uncultured Hyphomicrobiales bacterium
CCTTCATCCTTCGAGACGCCTCGCCAGAGCGCGTCGAAGACGCCCGTAAACGCGCCTATGGCTCGGCCCTCAGGATGAGGGCGTAGAGACGTGATTCATCGTCCGTATTCTTTGTCTGTCCCGGGCAGGCCGTGCGGAAGAATTTCGCCGAAAAATGGGCCTTTGGCCGCAGGTCGTAGATGAAAATTGCTGTGGCGGGCCAGAAGGAGTATGGATTTTGCTGTTTACGGCAAAATTATGCAATGGACCCGAGGCCTCAGACACACGATCTAAGGCCAGAACAACGAACACATTTGAGGGCCGAGCCATGCGCTTTTCCAAATTGATTGCGACGAGTATTGCCGTGCTGTGGGCCGCCAGCGCTTCCGCCCAGCAGCCGCTGCGCGTCGGCTTCATCCCGGTGATGGGCGTGGCGCAGATTTTCGTCGCCGAAGGCGAGGGCTGGCTCAAGCAGGCTGGCTTGGACTTCCAGCCGGCAACGTTTGAATCCGGGCCGAACATGATCCAGGCCTTGTCGTCGGGCACGCTCGACGTTTACGCCGGCGGCCTCGGGCCGTTGCTGACCGCGCGCTCCAAGGGCATCGATGTCCGCGTTATCGCCGCGACCGTGGTTGAGGAAATGGGCTTTGCCGCGGGTCCGGCGCTGGCGCCGTTCTTCGATGGCCGTACCGGTGCCGCCGCGTTCAAGGCGTTCCGCGAGAAGAACAACCGTCCGGCCAAGCTCGCCACCCAGCCGCTCGGCTCGGGTCCGAACACCGCGTTGCAGCACTGGCTGTTTCAAGTCGTGAAGGCGGACAAGGCCGACGTCGAGATCGTCGAGATGGGCATCGACGCCACGCAGCGCGCGCTGGCGACCGGCGCGGTCGAAGGCGGCTGTGTGCGTGAGCCGGCCTGGACCATCCTGCAGAGGCAGAACCCCGCGATCAAACTGATCGCGACCGGCAAGGACATGTTCCCGAACTTCCCGGGCGTGGTCTTCGCCGTGCTCGGCTCTTTCGCCGACAAGAATCCGAAAGCGGTCGATGCTCTGGTGCGCGCGACCGTGCGCGCCACCAAACTGCTGAAGGAAAAGCCGGAAGAAGCGGTGAAATATATCGGCGCCGCTTTCGGCAAAGGTCTGGTCTCCGACGACATTCTGCTTGCCGCGCTGAAGTCGCCGCAGACGCAGTTTACCTCCGATCCGCGCACCATCGCCGACTCGACCGTCAAACTGCAGGACTATCAGGTCAAGATCGGCGTGCTGAAGAAAGCCGAGTCGCTCGATGGTTTGTTCGCTCAGGCGGTGTATGATCGCGCCATTGCCGGTAACTAAGAACTGGCGGGGCAACTAAGACGGCGGTTTGAAGCCGGACGGCGGACGCGGTGACGAGGACGAAAACGGTTGCGCTCTCCGCATTGGGGCTCGCGGGCTTTCTGATCATCTGGGAGTTGGTGCCCGGTCTGGGCTTGGTGCCGGCAACGATTTTGCCGCCGCCGAGCGCCTTGCCGGGCGCTTTCGTCAGCGAGGTCAAGAACGGCATCTGGCTGTCGTCGCTGATCCGCAGCATGAGCCATTATCTCGCCGGTCTGACGATCGGCTGCGTGCTCGGCGTCGGCCTCGGTGTGCTCACGGGGCTGTGGGTGCCGCTGGAGGCAACGCTGGCCTGGGTGGTGCGTATCTTGCGGCCGATTCCCGGCCTGGCCTGGGTGCCGTTTGCTATTCTGTGGTTCGGCATCGATCCGAAAGCCGCAATCTTCATCATCTCAACCGGCGTGTTCTGGATCTCCTATTTCGCCGCGCTCGGCGCGGTGCGCGCCGTTGACCGCGACCTGATCGAACTGGCCGACGCCTTCGGCTTTCGCCGCGCCGACCAGAAACTGTTCAAGGTGATCTTGCCGGCGGCGACGCCCGGCATTCTCGTCGGCGTGCGCACCGCCTTGGGGCAGGCGTGGATGGCGGTGGTGGCGGCCGAGATCTTCGGCGTGCCGGGCCTCGGGCAGCGCATGATGCAGGCGTCCAATTTGTTGGCGAGCGACGTTGTGGTGGTCTACATGGCGACGATGGCCGCGGCCTACGGCGCCATCGACAGTATTTTCGTCGCCGTGCAATCGTGGCTGTTGCGATGGCAGCGATGATCCAACTCGACAATATCGGGCTGACCTTCACGCGCGACGGCGAGCAGACCGAAGTGCTGCGCGGCCTGACGCTGGCGATTCCCGCCGGGCGTTTTGTCGCGGTGCTGGGGCCGTCCGGCGTCGGCAAGTCGACGCTGCTGCGCGTCATCGCCGGATTGCTGGCGCCGAACACCGGCCACGTCACGCTCAATACCAAGCAGGACAGCAAGACGCTGCCGGTGGCGATGGTGTTTCAGGACGCGCGGCTGCTGCCGTGGCGTAAGGTGTGGAGCAACGCCGCGTTCGGGCTCGAGCACGGCCAGTTTTCCGCCGCCGAGCGCCGCGCCAAGGCCGAAGCCGCGCTGGCGCTGGTCGGGCTCGCCGGATTTTCCGAACGCTACCCGCACGAATTGTCCGGCGGTCAGCGACAGCGCGTGGCGCTGGCGCGCGCGCTCGCGGTGGAGCCGGACATTCTTCTGATGGACGAGCCGTTCGCCGCGCTCGACGCTATCACGCGCGAAGGATTGCAGGACGAACTGGCGCGCATCCATACCGCGACGGCTAAGACCATCGTCTTCGTGACGCACTCGATCGACGAGGCGGTCCATCTCGCCGACGAGGTGGTGGTGCTGACCGGCAAGCCGGCCAAGCTGACATCGACGGTCGATATCGATGTCGCGCGCCCCCGCCAGCGTGCATCGGTTGAGATCGCCCTTCTGGTCGCACGGCTGCGTGACGAGCTTCAAGGATCGTCGGCCGCGACCTGGGTTATCTAGCCGCGCGCGACAGGAGGCAGGTGATTGGCCGGCGGTGCCGCAGAATTTGGACGGTCGAGCCGGTGGCCTGAGGCTACACATTATTCATCAATAACAATCATTCGATGCATTCGAATGTTTCGCGGCTGCCGCGGGGCCGACGGCATGGCGCCGCGCGGGCAGATCGCATAGCTAGAGCATGAGGCCGCAGATGACGGCCGATTGCTGGCGGCGACATTTTCATGAATCAAACTCTCCCGCGTTACGGCCTGATGCTCGGCAACTTCGCCACCGGGCTGTGCATTCTGGCGCCCGCCGGCATGCTGCCGGTCTTGGCGGAGGGTCTCGACTCCGGCATCCGCGAGACCGGGCTGCTGGTGACCTATGGCGCGGTGATCCTGTGTTTCGGTTCGCCGCTGGTGGCCTGGCTGACGACGCGCATCGACCGCCGCACGCTGCTGGTCGGCTCGCTCGCCTTCATGGTGCTCGGGCAGGCGGGGTCCGCCTTCGCGCCGAATTATGCGACCGTGCTGGCGCTGCGGCTGGTCATGGTCGCGGGCGCGGCGGCGTTCACGCCGCAGGCCGCTAGCACCATCGCCATGCTGGTGCCGGAAAAGGAACGTTCCGGCGCCATCGCCTTTGTGTTTCTCGGCTGGTCGCTGGCGGTGGCCGGCGGTCTGCCGCTGATCACCTTCGTCTCCGCCTATGTCGGCTGGCGTGGGGCTTTTGCCGCGGCGGCGCTGACGGCTCTGCTGCCGTTCATCCTTTTGTTCTTTGCGCTGCCGCGCGACCTGCGCGGACCGCCGCTGTCGCTGCACAGCTTCAACGTGCTGGCGCACAATTGCAACATCATATTGCTGCTGCTGATCACCATCCTGTCGATCTCGGGCCAGCTCATTGTCTTCGTCTATCTGGCGCCGCTGTTGCAGAAGCTGACCGGCGCCAGCCATGAAGTGACCGGCCTGATGTTCGCGCTGTTTGGCGTCGCCGCCTTCATCGGCAACGTCATCGCGACGCGCGTCGTCGGCAGACTCGGCGGCTGGCGGACGGCGGGGATATTTCTGGGCTGCACGCTCACCGGCCTGCTGCTGTGGTCGTTCGGCGTTGGCTATTTGCCGGTGATGGGCGCCGGCATCGCCTTCATCGGCATGGGCTTTGCCGCCACTAATTCGATGCAGCAGGCGCGGCTGGTGCAGGCGGCGCCTGAACTGTCGAGCGCCTCGGTCGCGCTCAACACCTCGGGCGTCTATGTCGGGCAGGCCATCGGTTCGGGCATCGGCGGCGTGATGTTCGGCCTGGGCTGGCTCAACGGCATCGGCTTTGTCGGTATCGCCTTTGTCGTCGCCGGCATTGCGGTGTGGAGCATGACGCGCAACAGCGCCGCCGTCGCGCGCTGACGGCTCACGCCGGATCGGAGTGCCGGCGCACCATGTCGAGCGTCAGGTCCCAGGCGTTGCGGATGTTGACCAGCAGAATCAGCAGCAGCGAGCCGCCCAATGTTTCGAGCGCGCCATTGCGTTCGGTAAAAATCATATAGGCCGCAGCCAGCATCACGGCGTAGGCGAGCGCCGGCAGCACGCCGTAGGCGAGACGGTCCTCCAGCAACTCCGACCACCTGTTGTGGATCAGTTGCGCGGTCGCCCAGCACGACACCGCCAGCCCGACGAGCCCGCACAGAGCGATCAGGCCGGCGAAGAACGGCGCGTGGTGGCCCGGCACCAGCGCGATCGACGACACCACAAATACCGCGGTGAAGTGGATCACGACCGGGCTGAAGAAGGTGCGGGTCGCATCGGCACGCTCGGCGGTCAGAAAGCCGGTGCCGAGCGACACCGCGACGAACAGCAGTGCCACCAGCGTGGCGCCCGCCGTGCCGAACAGAAAAAAGAACTCATGCCATTCGTGCAGCGCGTGTTCGAAGTCCATGGCCTCATTCTCTGTGTATGTATCGAACGCGCCTCAGCCGCGCCCGACAAAGGGCATGGTGTTGGCCATCACCGTCATGAACATCACATTGGTGTCGAGCGGCAGGCCGGCCATGTAGACGACGGCGTCGCCGACGTGGGCGGCGTCCATGCGCGGCTCGACCTTTTTGGTCAGATCCGCCTGCAGCACGCCTTCGCCGGTCACCATGCGGTCGGTCAGCGGCGTCGCGGCGTTGCCGATGTCGATCTGGCCGCAGCAGATGTTGTAGGCGCGGGTGTCGAATGAGGTCGACTTGGTCAGGCCGGTGATGGCGTGCTTGGTCGAGGTATAGGCGACCGAGAACGGCCGCGGCGCGTGCGCCGAGATCGAGCCGTTGTTGACGATGCGGCCGCCCTGCGGCGTCTGCGCCTTCATGATCTTGATGGCTTCCTGGGTGCACAGGAACATGCCGGTGAAATTGGTGGCGACGACGTTCTGCCAGGTCTCGAACGGCAGATCCTCGAGCGGCACCGGCGGCGCGCCGATGCCGGCATTGTTGAACAGCAGATCGAGCCGTCCGAAGGTGGATTTCACGGTGGCG
>CAITEM010000620.1 GCA_903891395.1 uncultured Hyphomicrobiales bacterium
CAGGCGCGCAAGGGCGCGCGGCTGATCTACATCCCCGGCAATCACGACGAATTTTTGCGCGGCTATTACGGCACGCATTTCGGCGGCATCGAGGTTGTCGAGAACGCCATCCATGACGGCGCCGACGGCAAGCGTTATCTGGTCGTGCACGGCGACATGTTCGACCTCGTCGTGACGCAGGCGCGCTGGCTCGCGCTCCTGGGTGACAAGGCCTACGACTTCGCGCTCACCGCCAACCGTGTGTTCAACGGTTTGCGTCGCGTGTTCGGCGCGCCGTACTGGTCGCTGTCGCAATGGGCCAAGCTGAAGGTCAAGAACGCGGTTAATTACATCGGCGCGTTCGAGAAGGCGCTGGCGACCGAGGCCAAGCACCATGAAGCCGACGGCGTGATCTGCGGCCACATCCACTACGCCACCATCCACGACGACTTCGGCCTGCGTTACATCAATTGCGGCGACTGGGTCGAAAGCTGCACGGCGGTCGGCGAGCGCGACGACGGCACGTTCGAGATCATCACCTGGACCAAGACCGACGACGCGGTCGAGCCGGTGCAATCCGGCGCGCAGGCCAGAGCGGCATGAAAATTCTCGTCGCGACGGATGCCTGGCACCCGCAGGTCAATGGCGTGGTGCGCACGCTCGGCCATGTTGCGCGCGAAGCGCGGGCGCTGGACGCCGATGTTGAATTCCTGAGCCCGCAAGGCTTCTGGACATTGCCGATGCCGGGCTATCCGGAAATCCGGCTGGCGCTGACGGGGCCTGGCGACATCGAGCGCCGTCTCGACCGCACGCGCGCCGACGCCGTGCATATCGCGACCGAGGGGCCGATCGGCCACGCCGTGCGCCGCGTCTGCATCAAGCGCGGCATGCCGTTCACGACGAGCTTCCACACGCGCTTCCCCGACTACATCGCCAGCCGGCTGCCGATGCCGGAACGCTGGACCACCGACGTCGCCTGGGCCTGGCTGCGCCGTTTTCATGCGCCGGCCGCCGCCGTGCTGGCGGCGACGCCGACGCTGGCGACCGAATTGGGCGAGCGCGGTTTTACCCCGGTGAAGCTGTGGCCGCGCGGCGTCGATGCGAAGCTGTTCCGGCCGCGCGATACGTTCAAGCATCTGGGCTCGGTCGTCGGGCTGCCACGGCCGATTTTTCTCACCGTCGGCCGGCTCGCGGTGGAAAAGAACGTCGAGGCCTTTCTCAAGCTCGATCTTCCCGGCACCAAGCTGGTGGTCGGCGACGGCCCGGCGCGCAGCGCTCTTGAGCGGCGCTATCCCGAAGCGGTGTTTGCCGGCGCGCAGCAGGGCGAGGCGCTCGCCGAGTTCTACGCCGCGGCCGACGTCTTCGTGTTCCCGAGCCTGACCGATACGTTCGGCCTGGTGCTGCTGGAGGCTCTGGCCAGCGGCGTGCCGGTGGCGTGCTTTCCCGCCGCGGCGCCGCGTGACGTGATCGGGGACGCGCCGGTCGGCGCACTGCATGAGGATTTGCGTCGCGCCTGCTTGGCAGCGCTGGACTGCGACCGCGGTGCCTGCCGCGATTTTGCCGAGCGCCTGACCTGGCAAAACAGCGCGCAAACTTTCCTGCGGCACGTCACCGAAAGCGCGCAGGCCTGGCGCGACAAGAAGCGGCGCAAGTTGGCGGCGTAAGTTTTATGCCATCGTTCCCCGCGAAGACGCGGAATCCAGTGCTTGTGCGCACGGAACCGAAGGTTGATCTTCCGCCTCGCGGATGATGACAGCGGCGGATCGCGGCGCTAGCCTGCCACTATGGGCGCCATCGACACCAGGATTCTCCCGACCGCCGCCGACATCGAGGCGGCGGCGACGAAGCTTGCCGGTGTTGCCATCCGCACGCCGCTGATCAACGCGGCGGTGCTGGACGAACGCCTCGGCGCGCGGGTGTTCCTCAAGGCCGAGACGCTGCAGCGCACCGGCTCGTTCAAGTTCCGGGGCGCCTACAACAAGATTTCATCGATCCCGCCGGACAAACGCGCCGCCGGCGTGGTCGCCTATTCGTCCGGCAATCACGCGCAGGGTGTGGCAGCGGCGGCGAAGCTCTTAGGGATGCCGGCGACCATTGTGATGCCGGCTGACGCGCCGCGCGCCAAGCGCGAGCGGACTTTGGCGCTCGGCGCGGAGGTCGTTCTCTACGATCGCAATACCGAAGATCGCGCGGCCATCGCCAACAAGCTTGTTAACGAACGCGGCGCGACGCTGGTGCCGCCTTATGACGATCCGTTGATCATCGCCGGGCAGGGCACCATCGGCCGCGAGATCGTCGAGCAACTGGCGCAACTCGGCCTGACGCCCGAGATCGTGGTGATCGGCGCGTCCGGTGGCGGGCTTGCGGCGGGGACATCGCTCGGCATCAAGGCCGGCGCGCCGCAGGCCAGGATCTTCACCGCCGAGCCGGAAGGCTTCGACGACACCGCGCGGTCCTTTGTGAGTGGCAAGCGCGAGGCCAATACGCGCATGAGCGGCACCATCTGCGATGCGCTGATGACGGCGACACCGGGCGAACTGACGTTTCCGATCACCAGCCGCCTGATCGGGCAGGGTCTCAGCGCCAGCGACGCCGAGGTCGGCCACGCCGTGCGCTACGCCTTCGAGGAGTTGAAACTGGTGGTCGAGCCGGGCGGCGCCATCGGCCTGGCCGCGCTGCTCGCCGGCAAGCTCGACGGCATTTGCGACATTCGCGGCAAGGTCGTGGTGGCGGTTTTGTCCGGCGGCAATGTCGACGCGGATTTGTTCGCGAAATTGATTGCTCAATAACTTTTCCGTTCATCCCCGCTTTCGCGGAGATGAACGGGTGGAATCAAGTAAATAGCGCGATGCGTTCTTCTTCGGTCAGCGACATGATTGCGGCGAGCGGATGATCGCGCAGTTGCGCGCGCACGGTCGATGGCGCCGGTTCGGCAGCGGACGGAGCAACAACGGCCGGTTCGGCGACCATCGCAACTTCGACAGCAACCGCAGCCTCAGCGACAAGCGGCGTCGATGTCGGCGCGGGCGTCTTCGGCGGCGGCGCGCCGATGAAGGCGACTTCCGGCATGAAGGCCATCGACTGCACCGGCTTGGTGTGAATGATCTGCGTCTCGTCGCCGCCGAAATCCGGCAGCCATTTTTCTTCCGGCGCTTTCTCCACGGATTCGTCGGCGAACAGCGGATAGGGCTGCGCCGGTAATGCGCGCTGCGGCTTGGCGGCTTCCTGCCGGGCCAAAGCCTGGATCGCGGTTTCTTGTGGCGCCGGCGCTGGCGGCGTGGACTTTTGCAGCGCGGCGTTTTGCGCGACCGGTTCGGGCTGCGGCAGCGATTGCGAAACGTCCGGCTTTGGAACTTCCGGCGGCGGCGCCGGTTTCGGCGCTTCCTGGATCGTCACGTCCTGCACTAGCGACATCGGCGGCGGTTGCGGACTGGCGGAACTCGGGATCGGCAAGTCCGGTTCGTCCGGGCGCGGCACGACGCTCAGTCCGGCCGG
>CAITEM010000621.1 GCA_903891395.1 uncultured Hyphomicrobiales bacterium
ACCTGATGATGGTGGCCGGCAAGGACATCGAAGGCGCCATCCAGCGTCTGGCACAGATGGCGCGCGCCGCCGGCATCCACGTCATCCTGGCGACGCAACGTCCCTCGGTCGACGTCATCACCGGCACCATCAAGGCGAACTTTCCGACCCGTATCTCCTTCCAGGTCACGTCCAAGATCGACAGCCGGACCATCCTCGGCGAGCAGGGTGCCGAGCAACTGCTCGGTCAGGGCGACATGCTCTATATGGCCGGTGGCGGCCGCATCAGCCGCGTGCACGGTCCCTTCGTTTCGGACGACGAAGTCGAAAAAGTCGTACGCCACCTCAAATCGCAAGGTCAGCCGGAATATCTGGAAGAAGTCACCGCCGGCGACCTCAGCGAAGAAGGCGAGGACGGCGCGGTGTTCGACTCCACCGGCATGGGCATGTCCGAGGGTGGCGATCTTTACAGCCAGGCCGTCGCCGTGGTGAAACGCGATCGCAAGGCCTCCACGTCCTACATCCAGCGCCGTCTGCAGATCGGTTACAACCGCGCCGCCTCGCTGATGGAGCGCATGGAGCAGGAAGGCATCATCGGGCAGCCCAACCATGCCGGCAAACGCGAGATCCTGATCCCGGAAAACCCGCAAGACGATCGTTACTGAGAGGTCTTGCGTCACCAAACGCTATTGAGAATCGCAGCTTTCGCAATTAAGCCGGATGAAGCTCCGGGGTCGAAAAATAGCCACAGCCGGCCTCTACCGATGGCCGTCGAGTGCGTAGTTCGGAGAATGGTATGGCGGCACATCACACGCGAACCGGCCGCCGTTGGGCGCTTGCCCTGGCGGTCGTCTGTCTGACCGCCGCCCCAGCGCTGGCCCAAAGTGTGCCGCTGCCGAAGCGCGCGCCGAGCACCACCGGCTCGATCAGGCCGCCGGAGGGCCTTAATACCCAAGGACTTGGCGCTCAAGCGCAGGCCCAGCCCCGCGCCCAAGCCCCGGAACCCTCGTCCAACCCGTTCTCGGCCTTGCTCGGCAAATCGGTGGCGAGCGGTCTCAATCCCGAACAGCGTGCGATCATCGACAAGGTCAATAATTACCTCTCCGCGATGCAGGTGCTGTCCGGCAAGTTCGTCCAGGTCGGCCCCGATGGCCGCAAGTCGCAGGGGAATTTCTACATCTCCAAGCCGGGCAAGGTGCGCTTCGAGTATGACGATCCGAGCCCGATCGAGCTCGTCGCCGACGGCCAATCGGTCGTGGTGCGCGACCGCAAGCTGGCGACACAGGACGTCTATCCGCTGTCGCAGACGCCGCTGCGGTTTCTGCTCGCCGACAAAGTCGACCTGATGAAGGATTCGACCTTGAGCGCCGACTACGCCGACGACGTCTTCACCACGGTCGTCGTCGAAGAACACAATGGCATCGTCGGCACCAGCCGGCTGATGATCATGTTCGATGCCAAAACCATGCAGCTCAAGCAGTGGACCGTGACCGATCCGCAAGGCTACGACACCACCGTCGCGGTCTATAATCTCGACACCACCAAGCGTCCCGACCCTGGTATGTTCAGGATCGACTACACGCAGTATCGCAACTAACCATCCAATATTGCGGGCTATTTCCGGTTTTCCCCGCTTGGGGCGCGGCGGCGTAATTGTGCCGCCCAGGCCAAGCCAACCGCCCTCACAGCCCAAGACAATCTGCGGACGTCTGCATATTATGCGGCCCGCTTAAGCCGTTTCACTGAACCTTTTCGCCGCTCGTCTCGACCAATCCGAGATGCACTGCCGCACACGCTCCTGTGCCGCAGTCAGCTTTATTTTTCAGCCATAATGCAACGGGGATATTGACCATGGGCGGGCGCAGCACGATCCAAAGATCGTTCATCGGAGATTCGCGCAGCTTGATACTGACGTTGGCCTGCGTGGCGATATTCGCCGGCGGCTGCAATGAATCGTCTGCTCCCGCCGCCGATAACGGTGTGTTCGACAGCAGCCGATTGCCCCGCGTGTCAGGCGCCAAGGAGATTTTCGCCAGCCCGGCAACCACCATTTTCACCTCGCCGGATTCGGTCACGCAAACGGCGGATACGGTCGAAAAAGCCCTTACCGCAGGCGGTTGGCAAAGATACATCGCGCCGAACACGGCTTATGCCGACGATCCGAAGGCGCGCATCCTATCGCTCAAAAAGGGCGCGCAGGCGCTAAATGTCTTCATCACGGTCGCACCAGCGCAGAACAACGCCACCAGCGTGCAGTTCTCCGCGCTGCCTTTGAAAACCGATCTGCCTTTCACCAAAGACGCCAGCAACATCGAATACTCGCCAGAGCGCGCGCTGCTGACGCTCGTCACGGCCGAGCCGATCGACAAGACGCTCGACTTCTATCGCAAAGAGATGGGCGCACGCGGCTGGGCTATGTGGTCGGAAAAAACCAACGGCAAGCAGCCCGAAGGCGGACCATCCGGCGTGGTGCACGAACGTGGCGCCTACGCCCATTACACCAGCGATAAGGACCCTTCGGTCGCCATCGTGCTGACCGTGCTGAAAACGGACGACGGCAAATCCAAAGTCGAGCTCAAGCAGTGGCCCGTCGGCATTCTGGAGCCGCTGCACCAGGCCTATGTCAACAGCGACAATCACGGCGCCGCATTGGCCGACGTCGGCAAACTGCCGCGCCTCGAAGGCGCCAAGGACGACGCCGGCCGTTCGGCAAAGGACAAGGTGGTCTATGCCGTTCCCGGCACGCTCGACAACACGGCCAACGCGCTCGTCAAGTTGCTGGGCGCCGAGGGCTGGAAACCCTATGTCGCGCCGATGGACGAACAGCACTCGACCCTGATGGCTTTCAAGAAAGGCGGTCAGGCGTTGTCCGTGTCTTTCACGATCCAGCCCGGGAAAAACGAACGGACCAGCGAAGTGACGACCGTTTATTATTCGCCGGCGCGTCTGCAATTTGCCTTGGCGGCTCCCGACGACGCGGCCGATCTCGTGTTCGACGCCGACCGGCCTTATCTCAATCTCACCACGGCGGGCGCAATCGACGCCACGCGCGATTTCTACAACAAGCAACTGGCCGCCGCGGGCTGGTCGCCTTTGTCGGCTGCCGATGACGCCGCGAAATGGCCGAACGCCAAACTCGACGCCAATGCGGCCTATTACGACCGCGGCAACAAGCGGCCGATCATGCTGACGCTGCAGCGCGGCGGCGACAAGACGAATGTCGAAATCAAAGTCGCGCCCTTCGCACTGGCGCAGGATCTTCAAGCCGATTCGGAAGTGTTCGGCCTGCCGAGGCCGAAGCCGGCGAAGACCTCCGGCGGCACCGACGGCCGACCGCGCGAGATGCATGCCCATGTAATCGCCGACGTCGGCACGGTGCTGGCGTTCTACCGACGCGAACTGGGCGCACGAAACTGGAAGGAAGAAACGCAGGGTGCGGTCATCACGCCCGACGAAGTCGTGCTCAATTATTCTCCGCCGGAGGGATCGGCCGTTCTCAAGCTCAGCCGCAAATATGATCTAACCATCGTCAGCATCGTGCAGCAGATTCCAAAGGCGGCGCCCAAGGCTGAACCGGCGCTCTCGGTCACGCCGTCCGGAAACGACTCGGTCGATGCCATGATGCGCCAGGCCCAACAGATGGTGCGCGACGCCACCGCCGACGCCCTGGCGGGTTCGAAGCCGCCGCAGAAAATGGTCCAGGCCGCAAACGATCCGGCGGAAGCGCTGCGTCCGCTCGCCGGCAATGACGCGCCGGTGCCAGTGCCCGAGAACGCCGAAGACGTCGAATTCAGCGGCGACGACGGCAAACTCGAGTTCAGCAGTCCCTCCAGCGTCAAATCGGTGGCCGACTTCTATCGCGCCATCATGAAGCAGCAAGGATGGGGCTCGCAGTCGTCCGTCATCAACAACGCCAACATGGTTGTGCTCAATTTCACGAAAGCGGGCAAAGCTGCTTCGTTCACGATCATGAAGATGGGCCCCAAAACCAACGTAACGGCTGACGGTCCCGCGTTGATGGCGGAGACCAAGCCGAAGTCGGCGGATGCGCCCGCAGGCGACGTCGCGTCTCAACCGGCGACGAACGACGACCTCGTCGTCGAGGAAAGCGGCGGTCTGCCGGTGCCCAAGCGTCATACGCTGGCGGTCGGCGACAAATCGCCATTCCGCCGGGAGTTGACGGCCAACGTGCCGCTCGATCTCAAGACCGTGCTGGAGTTCTATCGCCGCGAACTCACCAAACTGAACTGGAAGGAAGAGAGCAAAGGTGCCGTCGTTGCCGCGGACAATGCATTCCTGGCGTTCTCGTCCGACGAAGGTCCGGCCACGCTCAAGCTCACCCGCAAAGACGGCGAAACCATCGTGAAGCTCGCCACGAAGAATGCGGATGCCGCCACGAAGGCCGGCGTGATCCCGAAACCGGGTCAAGCCAAGGTGCTGGTCACCAATCCGAACGATGCCGAGGCGGTGATCACGATCAACAAGCAGACGGTCAAGGTCGCGGCTGGGGGCGGCACCAAGGTGCCGGACGGCGCAATGATCGATCTGGCTCCCGGAAAATATAAATTCTCGATCAAACTGCCGGGCCAGCCCGCGTCCAACGACGAGCTGGAAGTCGGCGCCGACCAGACCTGGGGTCTGCTGATCGGTCCCGGCGGCGCGCTGCCGTTGCAGGTCTACTGAGACTGTCTATTTAAGTGCGATCCCGCGCGCTGGCTTCCGGAGTTTTCCCCCGGACCCCGTGCGCGGCCCCGGACCTGCGTGCTAGAAAATTTCCATGTCTCTGAAAATCTCTACCTGGAACATCAATTCCGTCCGGCTGCGCATCGATCTGGTCGCCAAATTCCTGAAAAGCGTACGGCCCGACGTGCTGTGCCTGCAGGAAACCAAGTGTCCCGACGACGCTTTCCCGATCAAGCGCCTCAAGCGGCTTGGCTACGAGCACGTCGCGATGAACGGGCAGAAGGGCTATCACGGCGTCGCGGTGCTCTCGCGCGTGCCGTTCGAGCGCTTCGACGTACACTCGTTCTGCGGCAAGACCGACTGCCGGCACATCTCGATCGTGCTGGGCGAAAAGGCCGGCCTGCGCGATCCGCTAACGGTTCATAATTTTTACGTGCCGGCGGGCGGCGACGAGCCCGATCCCGAGATCAACGTCAAATTCCGTCACAAGCTGGATTTCCTCGACGAGATGCGCGCGCACCAGAGCCTGCATCCGCAAAAGGCGCAACGTTCGATCCTGGTCGGCGATCTCAACGTCGCGCCGCTCGAGCACGACGTCTGGAGCCACAAGCAGATGGTCAAGGTGGTTTCGCACACGCCGATCGAGTGCGAAAAGCTCAACGCCATCCGCAGCACCGGCAACTGGATCGACAACATGCGCGTGCACACGCCGGAGCCGGAAAAACTCTACACATGGTGGAGCTATCGCGCGATGGACAACTGGAAAGCCGCGGACCGCGGCCGCCGGCTCGATCACGTCTGGACCTCCGACGCGCTGACCGACCGCGTTTCGAACATCCAGATCGCCAAGAATTATCGTGGCGCCGAGCGCCCGTCCGACCACGTACCGGTGACCGCGACGATTGAGCTCTAGGTTTTCTTGTCCAGTGCGCGCTTGACGGCCGTGAGTTCGCGCGTCCAGTCATCGACGCGGGCGGCCATGATATCGCGGAGTTTCACGGCGGCGGCCGGATAGCCTTCCAGCATTTTCTTGAACAGATTGCGCGTGATGCGGATCACCACTGTCGGCTCTTTGGCGATCGCGGTGGCCGGGCACACCATATCGGTGAGTAGCGCGAGTTCGCCGATCAGCGTGCCGCGGCCGATGGTGATCTCCTTGCCTTCCTGCAAGGTGCCGGGCTCGAGCAGCAGCAGACCGTCCTGCACCAGATAGCCGCCGTCGGCGAGCTCGCCGGCATAGAACAGAACCGCGCCGCTCGGCAGGCTGCGGGTTTCGGCGCCGATGGCGAGAATGCGCAACGCGTCCTTGCCCAGCACCGCCAATGTCGGCACCTGCTCCAGGAAAGCGATGTCGTCCTCGAGGCTCATGGCCCACTCGTCATTCCGGGGCGCGCTGAAAGCGCGAACCCGGAATCCAGATACCCGATGAAAATTCTGTATCCGATTTCTGGATTCCGGGTCCGGTGCTGCGCACCGTCCCGGAATGACAGAAAGTTTTGTGCGCGCACGGTGCTCACGGCACCAGCTTGTAGCCGCCGGCTTCCGTCACCAGAATCGCAGGCGCGGCGGCATCCTTCTCAACTTTCTGCCGCAGGCGGTAGATATGCGTCTCAAGCGTATGAGTCGTCACGCCTGAGTTGTAGCCCCACACTTCCTGCAGCAGCGTCTCGCGCGACACCGGCTTTTGCCCGGCGCGATAGAGATAGCGCAGGATCGCCGTTTCTTTTTCGGTCAGGCGAACTTTGCTGCCTTTGGGATTGAGCAGAAGTTTCGAACTTGGGCGAAAACTATACGGCCCGATGGTGAAGACCGCGTCCTCGCTCGCCTCGTGCTGGCGAAGCTGCGCGCGAATACGCGCCAGCAACACGGCGAAGCGGAACGGCTTGGTGACGTAGTCGTTGGCGCCGGATTCAAGACCGAGGATCGTGTCGCTGTCGGTGTCGTGACCGGTCAGCATGATGATCGGCGACTTGAAACCGTTCTTGCGCAGGATACGAACGGCCTCGCGGCCATCGACGTCGGGCAGGCCGACGTCCATGATGACCAGGTCGATCTGTCCGCCTTTGGCGGCCTGAACCGCCTTGCTGCCGCTATCCACCGCGGTCGCTTCAAACTCGTCGTGCAAGGCAAGCTGTTCGACCAGCGCCTCACGCAACTCGTTATCGTCATCCACAATCAGGATGGTCCGGGTATTGGCCATCGTTCAAAGGCCCCCTGCAGGCGCGCAACGCGCCCAAGCGCGAAATATACCTCGAAGTAGAGCATTCAGGGCCAAAAGCGCAAGCGGAAAAGGCAGCCTTTGCATCTGGTTAGGCCTGAAATAGCGACTGTTAAGTTGACGTTTACGTCAACGCCTTGCAATGATTCCAGACGATGTCCCTGCCCTTCATTCACGTTCGAGCAAAGCCGGCGCAACGATCGCGCGGCGTGCTGCGCGCCGGGCCGCTGGTGCTGCCGGTGGCGCTTGGCCGCGGCGGCATCAAGGCCAACAAGCGCGAAGGCGACGGCGCGACACCGCGGGGCACCTTCCGCCTCAAACGATTGTGGTGGCGTGCCGATCGCCACCCCCGGCCGGCGACGCGGTTGCCCGTCACCGTCATAAGACCCGACGACGGCTGGTGCGAAGACCCATCCGACCGGCACTACAATCAGCGCATCAAGGTGCCGCCGAAATCCGACGCCGACCGGCTGGCGCGTCTCGACAATCTTTACGACTTCATCATCGAGCTCGATCACAACACCCGTCCGCGCATCGCCGGACGCGGCAGCGCGGTCTTCATTCATCTGGCACGGCCGGGATTTGCGCCGACCGCCGGCTGCGTCGCGCTCGATAGCAATGCACTGCTTCGACTGCTGGCGCGGCTCGGTCCGCGCACTAAAATCGTGGTTAGCTGATCGTTACTTGCGCCGCACGCGGCCCGCGTGAACGGCATTTGGTCGATACCGTTTTTTAAGCATAGGCCTGCCGGTTCCACAAAATATCCGGCGCATTAATAAACTCAGAAATGGGCCGTGGTATTTTCATCGATGGCGCGCGCAAGAATGCACACAAGATCACGCCGGGGCGATTATGGATACGACACTCTCGCGCGAGCCGCGGACACTTTCCGGCAAACCGGAATCGATCGGTCGCGTTGCCGCCGTTAACGGTTCGCAATCGACCGTAGAACTCGCGGCAACCCGCGCGCTGACCGGCGAAAATCCCACCGTCGGAAAATTCATGGGACTGCTGAGCGGCAAAGCCGTGATCATCGGCATGGTCACCGAGATCGGAGAGCAGCCGTTCCCGTCCGTCGGCGGCACAACCACCTACCGCAAAATCGCCAAGCTCGACCTCATCGGCGAACTTCGCCCCGACTCGGCCAACACGACACGCTTCCAGCGCGGCGTCACGGAGTATCCGAACATCGGCGACGGCGCCTTCATGCTTACCGAAGCGGAGCTGCGCCAGGTTTACGGCTCCGCCGACGCCGATCGCGCCCACATCGGCGATCTGCAGCAGAACTCGAACATCCACGTCCATATCGATATCGACAACCTGGTCAGCCGCCATTTCGCCATTCTCGGCGCCACCGGCGTCGGCAAATCCAGCGGTGTCGCCATCATCCTCAACAAGATCCTCGAGACGCGCCCGAACCTGCGCATCTTCCTGGTCGATCCGCACAACGAATACGGTCGCTGCTTCGGCGACAAAGCCAACGTACTCAACCCGCGCAATCTGCGGCTGCCATTCTGGTTGTTCAATTTCGAGGAAACCGTCGACGCTTTCTTCGGCGGCCGTCCGGGCGTCGAGGAAGAAGTCGAAATTCTCTCCGAGGTTATCCCGCTGGCGAAGGCCGCCTACCTGCAATATCGCAATGGCGCCGATCGCGGCGGTGCGCTCGCCAAGAAGCGTGACCCGCGCGACGCCGGTTTCACCGCCGATACGCCGGTGCCCTATCGCATCGAAGACTTGATCAACCTGCTCGACGATCGCATGGGCAAGCTGGAGAACCGTTCGCGCGCCACCGTCTACCACAAGCTGATCGGGCGGATTCAGACCTTCCGCAATCACCCGCGCTACGCCTTCATGTTCGAGAACGCCAACATCGG
>CAITEM010000622.1 GCA_903891395.1 uncultured Hyphomicrobiales bacterium
CGCGACGACTGCGGCCCGATGGTTCTCGACGCGCTGATCTGGATCAAGAACAACATCGACCCGACGCTGACCTTCCGCCGCTCCTGCCGCGAAGGCGTCTGCGGCTCCTGCGCCATGAATATCGACGGCACCAATACGCTGGCCTGCACCAAGGCGATGGACGACGCCAAGGCGCCGCTCAAGATCTATCCGTTGCCGCATCAGCCGGTGATCAAGGACCTGGTGCCGGATCTGAAGAATTTCTACGCGCAATACGCCTCGATCGAGCCGTGGCTGAAAACCACAACGCCGGCGCCCGAGAAAGAGTGGAAACAGAGCCACGAAGATCGCGTGAAGCTCGACGGCATGTACGAGTGCATTTTGTGCGCCTGCTGTTCGACCTCTTGCCCGAGCTATTGGTGGAATTCGGACCGCTATCTCGGCCCAGCGGCGCTGCTGCAGGCCAACCGCTGGGTGCAGGACTCGCGCGACGAAGCGACCGGCGATCGGCTCGACAATCTCGAGGACCCGTTTCGGCTCTATCGCTGCCACACCATCATGAATTGTTCCAAAGCCTGCCCGAAGGGTCTTAACCCGGCCAAGGAAATCGCCACGCTGAAAAAGGCGATGGTTGACCGGCAGGCTTAGACCACCTTTTCGGCACCCGTTTTAAATTGCAATTCCGCCTCAAGGCCGCTGTGCTGAGCGGCAACATTTGAATATGCTCCGGCCAAACGGGGCGGAGAGAAGCACTGACATGACAAAGCAGACGGTCGGCCGGCGGGCATTGGTCCTGGCGGGAGTTTCACTGTTGTTTGCGGCCATCGGCCAGCCGGCCCGGGCGGAATATCCCGACCATCCGGTCCGAATCGTGCTGCCGCTCGGCGCCGGCGGCGTCGGCGACATCAGCGCCCGCATTGTCGCCGACAAACTCGGCGAGAAACTCGGCCAGCGCTTCATCATTGAGAACATGCCCGGCGTCGCCGGTATTGCCGCCAGCCGCAACGTCATCGCGAGCCAGGCCGACGGCTACACACTATTGCTCAACACCGGCGGCATCGCCGCGTCGATCCCGCTGTTCAACCACTTTCCCGTTGACGTGCTGAACGATCTCGCGCCGGTCTCCTCGATCGGCTTTTTCGACTGCCTGCTCGTGACCAACGCCCAGTCCGAGTACAAGACGCTTGGCGACTTCATCAAGGCCGCCAAGGCCAACCCCGGCAAGCTCAACATCGGCACCATCAGCGCCGGCGGCGCGCAGAACCTCACCGCCAACTATTTCAAGCAGGCAGCCGGCATCGACGTTGTCGTCATCCCGTTCAAGACCACGCCCGAAACCATCATCGCACTGATGCGCAACGACGTGCAGATGGTGGTCGACTTTTACGCCGCGCTGGCGGGCAACCTCGGCGACGACAAGTTGCGCGCGGTCGCCTGGGCCGGCTTGCAGTCCTCGCCGACACTGCCCAATCTCAAGACGGCGGATTCGCAAGGCGTCAAAGGCTTCGACGCCACGTCGTGGAACGCGATCTACGTCAAGACCGGCACGCCACCCGCAATCGTCGCCACTCTCAACAAGGCGATCCGCGAAGTGCTGGCCGATCCCGCGATCAAAAAGAAGTTCCTGGATCTCGGCGTTGACGCCCGCGGCAGCACGCCGGAAGAGATCGACGCCAAGATGCGCAGCGACATCACCAAATGGGCCAAGGTGATCGACGGCGCCGGCATTCCGAAGCAGTAACGCCCCAAGTTCGGCGCGGAATGTTTCATACCGCCTTTAGGACGCAAGACCCGCTTACAACTTATGCTTGCTTCGATTTCAATGCTGACGCACTCTAAAGGCCCGGGAAATGGCCTTTGGGGCGTCAGTTGCGTTGGCGTTGGTGGGGTTTAGTCGCGGTCTGGTTGTGCGCGGCCTGTGCCGGGCCGGATGCAAATGTGCCGTCGCTCACCCTCGGCGACATCGCCGACGAGCGGCGCCGGCAGGAAATCGCCCAGCTCCGCGACTACTTCGCCCAGCTCAACAAACTCAATACCGTTGCCTACCGCATCGTCACCGCCAACCGCGCGTTCTGCAAAACGTGGGTGGTGGCGCAACTCGGCATGGTGGCGACGACGCCGCAGAGCCTGCCCGGCAGATACCGAAAATTCTCCCGCGAAGCTTTAGGCCTGCGCTGGGTCAGGCCGACTGTGATTTCGATCGTGCCGGACGGACCGGCCGCCAAAGCCGGCATCATCGACAAGGACGAATTGATTTCATTCAATGGCGAGCGCGTCCCAGGGACCGCGATCCCGCGCTGGATCAACGCCTTCATGGAAGGGAACGGCGAGCGGTCGATCAAGGTGGAGCTGCGCCGTGACGACGAGGACGTGACCGTCATGGTCACGCCCGTCACCGGCTGCGCCATCCCAATCCAACTCGAAACCAATCCCGATCCGAATGCCTTCACTGACTACAGCAGAATTGTAATCCAAACGGGGATCTTGCGTTCGACTCAGTCGGACGCCGACCTCGCCATCATTGTCGGCCACGAACTCGCCCACGCGACCATGGGTCACTATGACAAGAAGCAGATCAACAGTCTGATCGGCGCGGTCGGCGGCGGCATGATCGACGGCGGTTTTTTACTGGGCGGCATTTCGACCGGAGGCGCGTTCTCCAATTACCTGTATGCAGCGGGAACAAACGCTTTCAGCGTCGGCTTCGAAATGGAAGCCGACTACGTCGGCGCTTATTACGCGGCTCGCGCCGGCTATGACATCGTGGGCGTCGAAGAAGTCTGGCAACGCTTTTCGCTCGAAATTCCGACCGCTATTCGCAAGGCGACCACCCATCCGACCACACCGGTGCGCTATCTGCAGATGCGCAAGGTCGTCGAGGAAATCGCCGAGAAGAAGCGCAACGATCAACCGCTGCTGCCCGATCTCAAAACGGCGTGGTACCACGACCTTCCGGAAGCCACCTTGTCGCCCGAGCGCAACGACTAACGCCCTGCGTCAGTCGCAGGTTTTAGCCTGGCAGAGCTTTTCCAATTCCGGGAATGGTTTAAAGGCAGCCTTAGCGCATTGCTCGTTGCCCGCCTCGATCAGTTGATTGAGGTGCCCAGCGAAAAACGTGCCAACACGATCCTTACTGCCCATGTACTGCCGGCCTTCATCGCGCCCGTTGTAACGAACGCAGACGATATAGCGCGGGTCCTTACCGCCCGGCGCAACCGACAAGAACGGATCGGTGATAAAGGCGCTACGCACATTGGTCGCGTCCGGCAGCACCTTGATCATGATATCGATGATTTCCTGCTTGTAGTTCGTCGGCAGGATATTGGGCTCCGGCTCGGGCTGCTTGCCCTCCATGCCGGTGCAACCCGCGAGAGCCACGGCGAACGCGCCGGCAAAGCCTATCTTGACGATGTTGATCCGCATTGGATGCCTCCGTACCCGGGCGTTCAATCGCGCTTCAGCGTCTTGCGGCGCTGTCCGAGCGTGCGCAGGCGCAGCGCGTTGAGCTTGATGAAGCCTTCGGCGTCCTTCTGGTCGTAGGCGCCCTTGTCGTCCTCGAACGTCACCAGCGTCGAGGAATACAGCGAGGCCGGGCTTTCACGCCCAACGACGATGACGTTGCCTTTGTACAGCTTGAGCCGCACTTCGCCCTCGACCAGCTCCTGCGACTTGTCGATCAGCGCCTGCAGCATGTCGCGCTCCGGCGCGAACCAGAAGCCGTTGTAGATCAGTTCCGCATAGCGCGGCATCAATTCGTCCTTGAGATGGCCGGCGCCGCGGTCGAGGGTGATCGATTCGATAGCACGATGCGCGACCAGCAAAATGCTGCCGCCCGGCGTCTCGTAAACGCCGCGCGACTTCATGCCGACGAAACGGCTCTCGACCAGATCGAGCCGGCCGATGCCGTTGTCGCGGCCGAGCGTGTTGAGCCTGGCGAGCAAGTTCGCAGGCGACAGCTTTTCGCCATCGACGCTGATGGCGTCGCCCTTCGCGAAGCCGATGCGGATTTCCGTCGGCTTGTCCGGCGCTTCCATCGGCGAGATGGTGCGCTGATAGACGATGGCCGGCGCTTCCTTGGCCGGATCTTCCAGCACTTTACCTTCCG
>CAITEM010000623.1 GCA_903891395.1 uncultured Hyphomicrobiales bacterium
CGACATTCAGACGCGGCTTGCCGATATCGGCGCGCACGCGGCGCCAGCGCGCGCCGCCGCGATCCTGTCCGGCCTTGGTTTCTCGACCGCCGACCAGGCGCGGCCCTGCACTGAATTTTCCGGCGGCTGGCGCATGCGCGTCGCGCTCGCGGCGACCCTGTTTTCCGAGCCCGACCTCTTGATGCTCGACGAGCCGACCAACTACCTCGATCTCGAAGGCACGCTGTGGCTGCAGGACCATCTGTCGACGTATCCGCACACCATGATCATCGTCAGCCATGACCGCGATCTGCTCGACAACGCGGTCAACCAGATCCTGGCGCTCGAGGCCAAGAAGCTGACGCTCTACAAAGGCGGCTACTCGGATTACGAACGCCTGCGCAGCGAAAAGCTGGTGCTCGACCAGAAGATGATGAAGAAGCAGGACGCGCAGCGCGCGCATCTGCAGGCCTTCGTCGACCGCTTCCGCGCCAAGGCGTCGAAAGCCAGCCAGGCGCAATCGCGCATCAAGATGCTGGCCAAGATGCAGCCGATCTCGTCGATGGTCACCGACGAGGTGCGGCCGATTCATATTCCGGCGCCGGACAAATTGCTGTCGCCGCCGATCATCGCCACCGACGACGTGTCGGTCGGTTACGAACCCGGCCGCCCTATTCTCTCCGACCTGTCGCTGCGCATCGACAATGATGACCGCATCGCGCTGCTCGGTTCCAACGGCAACGGCAAATCGACGCTGGTCAAATTGCTCGCCGGCAAGCTTGAGCCGATGCAAGGCAGCGTGACCCGTGCCGCGACGTTGAAGGTCGGCTATTTCGCCCAGCATCAGGTCGACGAACTCGACATGGACGGCACCGCTTACGATCATGTACGCCGCTTGATGCCGGACCAGCCCGAGTCGAAGGTGCGCGGACGCGCCGGATTGATTGGCTTTTCCGGCCCTGCCGCGAATACGAAGGTCGAGAAATTATCCGGCGGCGAGAAGGCACGGTTGCTGCTGGGACTTGCGACGTTTGCCGCGCCGCAACTCATCATCCTCGACGAGCCGACCAACCATCTCGACATCGACAGCCGCGGCGCACTGATCGAGGCGATCAACGATTATCCCGGTGCCGTCATCCTGGTGTCGCACGATCGCTATCTGCTCGAAGCCTGCGTCGATCGTTTATGGCTGGTGTCTGGCGGCAAAGTCGCGCCGTTCGACGGCGATCTCAACGACTATCACCGCTACGTTTTGTCGGACGGACGGCCCGCCAATACCGCGACCAAGTCTGCGCCGCGTGTCGATCCGGTGGAAGCGCGCCGCGCCGCCGCGGGCAAGCGCGTCGAGACCGCGCCGCTGCGCAAACGCATTTCGGCCGTCGAAGCCGTGATCGCGCAGTTGACGCGCCAACTCGGCAAGCTCGACAACACGTTGTCGGATGGCGAACTGTTTTCAAAAGATCCGGCGCGCGCCGCCGATCTGTCGAAGACGCGCGCCAATGTCGTCGCCGCGCTAGAGAAAGCGGAAGAAGAATGGATCGCCGCCAGCAGCGCGCTGGAGACGGCTTGATTCTTATTGCGCGGGCACGGCTGGTTTCTTTGCCGCGGCCTTTTTCTTTTTCGGCGGCGCCTTGGGCGGAGCCGGCGGTTCCGGTGCACGCTCGACGACTTTGAGGCGGCCATCGCTGAAGCGGTAGATGCCGGGCCACGGGCCGCTGAGATAGGTCAACACCACGTTGCGTTCGCCCCTATCGCCGCTGCCGATGCTGACATTGCCGGGCGTACCGGCCCGCTGCACCGTCTGACACTCGGTCATGCCGAGCGCGACGCCACCCATCACCAACGGTGCGGCGTCAGGCGCGTTAACGGCCACCGCGCCCGCAGGCAATGGCTGCGCCGGGTCCTGCGCCGGTCCCGGCGCGGCGACGGGAATGCCGCAACGGCCATCGGCGCCGACGAGATCGTCCGGGCCGGCAGGACCGCTGGGCCCGAGTTCGGCGACGTTGGTGTTGGCGGGCTTGGCCCAGTCCGGCTTCTTGAAAAACTCGACCGGCTTGGAAAAGAAGCCGCCGTCGTTCTGATCCTGAAAAATGCCGGCAGAATTCTTGCAGCCGGCCACAGCCAAAGCCGCGACGCAGACCAATGCTATTCCCGAAGCACTCTTGTAACGCGGCAAACGCATTCCCCCGGTTAATCCAAGTTCTTGTCCTTTAAGACATATTTTGCGTCATCACCATGGCGGGAGCAAGTTTTCACGCCCGGTCGGCCATTGGCCGACACCGAGGCCCGGCGTCGCTCGTGCGGGATGCGCGCCTTAAGCCTTCTTCACCCAGCGGCCATTCTCATCGGGCTGCCAATAAGTTGCAGCAAAGCCCTTGCCCTTGGCGTCGGTCCATTGCGCGCGGGCGGCAGCGACGGCCTCGTCATCGTCGCCGTCGAACACCAGCACCAGCCGCTCATAGCTTGCGGCGTCGGCCGGCAGCGCCGCACCCTCGATCAGGAAGCGCACACTTGCCGCGTTTGGATTGCCGTCATCGAGGGTCAGCAGCACCGGCTGCGCGTCGGCGTCCGCTTCGCGCCAGGTGCCGTGCGGCAGAAAGCCGTCGTCACTGTAGGTCCATAGATGCGCGTCGAGCGCGTCGATGCGTTCTTCGGTCGCGCCCTGCACGGCCACCTTCCAGCCGCGCGCCAGCGACTTCTCCAGAAGCGGCGTCAGCACGCCTTCCAGCTTCTGGCCTTGCAGGTGATAGAACAGGATTTCGGTCATGGTTTCTATTCTGACGCCGCGGCGATCGAAGTCGAGGCCTTATAGCCGACAAATGCAATCAGCGAACCGACGCTGACGGCATGCAGCGTCACCAGCGAACTGTATTCGTCGGCGCTAAAAGTATGAAGCGGTGCGCCAAGCCGATGGCGCAGAAACCAGAACGCCGCGACCGGCAGGCCAGCGCAGATCGCCATCGCGGCCCGCTCGCTCGCCCGAAACAGCAGCACGCCGATCAGGATGCAGGCAAAATAGAACATGCCGACACCGGACGCCTCGCCGACCGCCCAGACGCACAACACGGTGTTGAGCGTTCCCGTGACACACAGCAGCACACGGCCGGCGAGCGCGTTACGCCGCGCCACGGCGGGCACCGCGAAGAAAAACGGCGTCGAGAGAAACGACACCAGCGTTACCCAGGCCGGCGCGCCGACCAGCCAGTACACATAGAGCGGATAGAACGGCTGGTTTGAGACGATCAGCAGCGCGACGAGATTGGCGAGCGCGGTGCGCGGCTCCGGATGCGCCGCGTAATCGTGGAACCAGCGCAACCATTTCATCCAGTGTTTCCAGCTATTTTTCGTAGTAGTCGGCCACCAATTTATCGAGCAGCCGCACGCCCCAGCCCGAGCCCCAGCTCTTGTTGATGTCGCTCATGCGCGAGTCGAAGCCGGTCCCGGCGATGTCGAGATGCACCCACGGCGTCTTGTCGGCGACGAAGCGCTGGATGAATTGCGCGGCGGTGATGGCCCCGCCCCAGCGCGAACCGCCGGTGTGCTTCATATCGGCGAATTTTGAATCCAGCATCTTGTCGTAGACCGGATTGAGCGGCATGCGCCACACCAGTTCGCCGGTCGCTTCGCCTGAGAGATGCAGGCGATGGCTGAGTTCGTCGTTGTTAGTGAACATGCCGGCATATTCCTGGCCAAGCGCAACGATGATGGCGCCGGTCAGCGTTGCCAGATCGATCATGAACTTCGGTTTGAAACGCTTGGCGGCGTACCAGAGCACATCGGCGAGCACCAGACGGCCTTCGGCGTCGGTGTTGATGATCTCGATGGTCTGGCCCGACATCGACGTCACGATGTCGCCGGGGCGCTGCGCGTTGCCGTCCGGCATGTTCTCGACGCAGCCGATCAGGCCGACCGCGTTGACCTTGGCCTTGCGCGCGGCGAGCGCGTGCATCAGGCCGACCACGCAGGCCGCGCCCGCCATGTCGCCTTTCATGTCTTCCATGCCGGAGGCCGGCTTGATCGAGATACCGCCGGTGTCGAAACACACGCCTTTGCCGATGAAGGCGACCGGCGCGTCGTTCTTTTTACCGCCGTTCCAGCGCATGACCACCATGCGGCTGTCATGCGAGGAGCCTTGGCCGACGCCCAGCAACGCGTTCATGCCGAGCTTTTTCATCGCCTTGACGTCGAGCACCTCGACGGCGACGCCGACTTTCTTCAATGCCAAAGTGCGGCGCGCGAATTCATCGGGATAGAGTACGTTGGCCGGCTCGTTGACCAGATCACGCGCCATCAGCACGCCGTCGGCGATGCCGTCGCGCGCCTCGAAGGCTCTGCGCGCGCCGCTGGAGTCCCCGGTGGCAATCGTCACGGCGCGGCTCTTGACGCTGTGGTCGTCGTCCTTGCGTTTGGTCTTGTAACGATCGAATTTGTAGGCGCGCAGCTTGGCGCCTTGCGCCAGATCGGCGACCTGGTCCGGCTTCATCGCGCCACCGGGCAATTCGGCGAATACCGCGCCGTCGGCGGCCGAGGCCGGCACCTTGCCCATGGCGATGCCGCCGAGCTTGAGAAAATCCTTCGGGGTGAGTTCCGACACCTTGCCGACGCCGACCACGGTCAACCGCACGACCTTGAGTCCCTCCGGCACGATGAGGTCGAGCGACGACCCGCTCTTGCCGGTGAAGTGCTCGGCCTTGGCGGCGCGCGCGACTAGGCCATTGGCTGAGCCCAGCGCCTTGGCGGTCGCCGGTCCGAATTTAAGGCTGTCGTCGCAGAAAACCACAAGCACGCCTTTGGCCGGAGCGGTGAAGGGGCCAAAGCCGAGTTTCAGAGCGTCGGTCATAAAGGGCAATCCTTAGGCTGGAGCGGCGGTGGTTAAGGCGGGGCAACGTCAAGACGGGAGCCCGGATTAGGACCGGATATAACGTAGCGCGGACAAGTTCCGCGAAGCGCCCATATGGCGCGGACCGGCGCCTGCTGCAAAGCCCAAACTGGCCCCGTTTTACGGCTTTTCACAGGCCGGCCAAAATCGACTGGTAATGAGATACTTGCGGCCTATTTGCTTGCAAGAATCGCCCGCTCGGGGCTTGGATTGGGCGTTAAGCCTCGGTCCGGCCTTAACTTTTTGTTGTTCATGTTCAACGCTTTGCCTTCGCACGGCCACTTTGTGAACGGATCAAAGTAATCCCTAACAAGGGTTAGGTTAACGTTGTTTTCGGCGGCCCGTCCGGTGGGGGATTCCGGGCGGCAGAAGCGTACATGCCGCAACTGGGGGATCGCTCTGCGGATGGGGTCTATTGGCTGGTACATATTCCGCACCACGTTCGGTGCGTTCCTTGTCGTGCTCGTCAGCCTGACCGCAGTCATCTGGGTCACGCAGGCGCTGCGCGATATCGATCTGATGACCAGCCAGGGCCAGACCATCCTGGTGTTCATCGGCATCACCGGACTGATCGTTCCCTTGCTGGTGCTGGTGATCGCGCCGATCGCGCTGCTCATTGCCGTCGCGCACACGCTCAACAAGATGTCGACCGATTCCGAAATCATCGTGATGAACGCCGCCGGCATGTCGCCCTGGGTGTTGTTCCGCGCCTTTCTCTCGGTGGCGGTGGTGGTGTCGATCCTGGTGACGGCAATCAGCGCCTATGGCGCGCCGAAGGGCCTGCGCATGTTGCGCGATTGGCTCACCGAGGTGCGCGCCAACGTGGTCAGCACCATCGTGCAGCCCGGCCGCTTCAGCTCGATCGAAAGCGGCGTTACCATTCACATCCGCGAACGCCGCCCCAACGGCGAACTGGTCGGCATCTTCCTCGACGACCGGCGCGATCCGGCCGAGCGCAGAACGGTGCTGGCGGAAACCGGCGAGCTGATCGACAACGACAACGGCACGTTCCTGGTGCTGCAACAGGGCACCGTGCAACGCCATGAGGTCAAGGAACGCGATCCGGCGATGGTGAAATTCGAGCGCTACGCGTTCGATCTGTCGCAGTTTTCCGGCGGCCAGCAGGCGGTGAAATACTCGATCCGCGAGCGCTACCTCTGGCAACTGATGTTCCCCGATCCAAAAGACCCGTTCCTGATCGAGCAGCCGGGCCCGTTCCGCGCGGAATTGCACGACCGCCTGATCGCACCGCTGTATCCGCTGGCGTTCGTGGTGATCGCCTTCGCGTATCTGGGCGCGCCGCGCACCACGCGGCAAAGCCGCACGCTGTCGATGGTCGGCGCGGTCGGCGGCGTCGGCCTGCTGCGGCTGATCGGATTTACCTCGACCGTGTTCGGCGCCACCGCGCCGATCATGCTGCTGCTGCAATACATCGCGGTCGCGGCCGCCGTCGGCGGCGGCCTGTTCGTGATCCGCCGCGGCGTCATTCTCGAGCCGCCGGCCTTCCTGATGAACTGGATTACGTTCGTGACCGAGCGCATCACGCAACGCCTCGCCATGGCGGTGAAATAATGCAGGTCATCGGCGGCACGCTGGCACGCTATTTCGGAATGCGCTTTCTCAGCGCGGTGGTGATGGTGTTCGCCGGCATTTTCGTGCTGGTCGCGCTGATCGACTACATCGAGATGATGCGCCGCTCGAGCGACATTCCCAACGTATCGGCGATCCTGGTGGCCAAGACTTCGTTCTACCGCGTGCCGCAGGTCACCGAACGCATCATGCCGTTCTGCGTGCTGATCGGCGCCATGTCCTGCTATCTGAATTTGTCGCGGCGGCTCGAACTGGTGGTGGCGCGCGCCGCCGGCATGTCGGCCTGGCAATTCGTCTCGCCGGCTTTGGTCGTGGCGTTCCTGATCGGGACTTTCGTCACCACGGTCTACAATCCGGTGTCGGCCGTTCTGCAGGAGCAGTCCAAACGTTACGAGGCCGAATTGTTCAACCAGGCCCCGCAAGGGCTCGGCGGCACAACCCAGAATTTCTGGGTCAACCAGCGTTCGGCCGACGGCCAAGCCATCATCGGGGCCAAGTCGAGCCGCGACCAGGGCGTGGCGCTTAACGGCGTGTCGATCTTCGTTTTCGACGCCGCCGGCCACTTCAAGCAGCGGATCGAGGCCCGGGCCGCGACCCTGCATCCGGGTGTCTGGAACCTCGAGGATGCCCGGGTCTATGAACTCGCCGTGCTGCCGAAAGACTACGCGGCGTATCCGTTGAAGACCACGCTGACGCCAGAACAGGTCCGGGAAAGCTTTGCCACCCCCGAAACCGTGCCATTCTGGGAACTGCCATCGTATATCGAATTGGCCGACCACGCAGGACTTGGCGCGGCAGGCTATAGATTGCAGTTCCAGAAGCTTCTGGCCCGGCCCTTTTTGTTCGCCGCCATGGTTTTCCTTGCCGCCGCCGTAAGTTTACGGTTCTTCCGCTTTGGCGGGGTGCAAAAGATGGTTTTGAGTGGCATGGCCTCCGGCTTTCTGCTTTATGTTTTATCCAAGGTAACCGAGGACTTAGCCAAGGCCGAGCTGATGCACCCCGTTGCAGCGGCTTGGCTTCCTGTGCTTGTCGGGGGACTGACGGGGTTTATTGCGTTGTTGTACCAGGAGGACGGTTGATGGCGGGGCTGCGTAACGCTCCTCCCGCAGTGCACCGGCCTCACCGCCGTGGCGTTGTGTATCTTGCTGCCGTCCTCAGCCTCATGGTCTGCGGCGGCTTGGCGATGCCTGACGCGCTGTCGCCATTAACGCCCGCCTCCGCGCAAGAACTCGCCTTCCCGCCCACCCCGCCGGCGCCGCCCAAGACCAAGGCCGCGATCGAACGCGCGCAGGGCAAGCAGATGCTCGTGCAGGCGCGCGAGATCAATTACGACTACAACAACCACAAGGTTTCCGCCGTCGGCGGCGTCCAGATCTATTACGGCGGCAACACCATCGAAGCCGACCGCGTGATCTACGACCAGACCACCAAGCGCCTGCATGCCGAAGGCAATGTCCGCCTCACCGAAGAGGAAGGCAAAGTCACCTACGGCGAGATCATGGATCTGTCGGACGATTACCGCGACGGCTTCGTCGACTCGCTGCGCCTCGACACGCCCGACCAGACTCGCATGGCCGCGACACGCGCCGACCGCACCGAAGGCAACTACACCGTCTTTCATAACGGCGTGTACACCGCGTGCCTGCCCTGTAAAGACGATCCGAAAAAGCCGCCGCTGTGGCAGGTGAAGGCCGCGCGCATCATCCACGATCAAAACGAGAAGATGATCTATTTCGAGGACGCGCAACTCGAATTCTTCGGCCAGCCGATGGCTTGGTTGCCCTACTTCTCGGCGCCGGACCCGACCGTCAAACGCAAGACCGGCGTCTTGATGCCGTCGATCGGCTCGAGCAGCGTGTTCGGCCAGGCGCTGGAGGTTCCGTACTATTGGGCGCTGGCGCCTGACTACGACGCCACCTTCTCGCCGATGATCACGACCAAGCAAGGCCCGCTGCTGCAAGGCGAATTCCGCCAGCGGCTGGCGAACGGTTCTTACGAGATCCGCGCCTCCGGCATCCGCCAGCTCGACAAGGATTATTTCGCGCCGGCGAACCCGACCGTCAGCGCGCCGGGCTATCGCGACTTCCGCGGCAGCATCGAGAGCTCGGGCCAGTTTGCCATCAACAAGAACTGGCTGTGGGGCTGGGACGGCGTGCTGCTGTCCGACAAGACCTATCTGCAGGACTACAACCCGCGCCTGTCGGCCTATCGCTTCACCGATCCGTTCGCGCAGAACGCCAACTCGGCCAACTCGCAACTTTACCTGACCGGCATGGGCAACCGCAGCTTCTTCGACGCCCGCACCATCTACTTCCTCGGCTTCTCGCCGGCCGACGTGCAGGCGCAGATTCCGGTCGTCGCCCCGGTGATCGATTACAATTACAAAGTGGATCACCCCGTCATCGGCGGCGAACTCGGCTTCAACCTGAACTTCACCAGCCTGTCGCGCCAGCAAGCGAACTTCGACGCCATCACCAACCTCGCGGCCGGCAACGGCCAGTGCGCGCAGACCGCGGATTCGTCGTTGCGCAATTCCGCCAACTGCGTGCTGCGCGGCGTACCCGGCACCTACAGCCGTTTCACCGCCGAAACCGAATGGCGCCGCAGCATTACCGACAGCTACGGTCAGATTTTCACGCCGTTCGCGTCGCTGCGCGTCGACGCCGCTTCGATGCAGATCAACAACGATCCCGGCGTCTCGAACTTCATCAACACCGGCGACAGCAATCTGGTGCGCGCCATGCCAACCATCGGCATGGAATATCGCTACCCGTTCATCAGCACGCATTCCTGGGGCACGCAGACCATCGAGCCGATCGCCCAGGTGATCGCGCGGCCGAACGAAACCCAGGTCAACAAATTACCGAACGAAGACGCCCAGACCTTGGTGTTCGACGACAGCAATCTGTTCCGCGTCGATAAGTTCTCCGGCTACGACCGCGTCGAAGGCGGCGGCCGCGTCAACTATGGCGCCAACTACACGGCCCAGTTCAACCAGGGCGGCTTCGTCAACATGCTGTTCGGCCAGTCCTACCAGATGTTCGGCGAGAACTCCTTCGCGCAGGCTACGACCACCAATACCGGTCTCAACAGCGGCCTCGACACGCGCGCCTCCGATTACGTGGCGCGCGCCTCCTACCAGCCCAACGGCACCTACAAGCTGACGTCGCGCTTCCGTTTCGACGAGCATGATTTCACGCTGCAGCGCGCGGAATATGAAGTCGCCGCCAACTTCAATCGCTGGAGCACCAGCATGCTCTACGGCGATTACGCGGCCCAGCCGCTGCTCGGCTACAACGACCGCCGCCAGGGCTTCCTCGGCACCGCCGCGGTCAAGCTCGACGCCAACTGGAGCGTGCGCGGCTCGGCGCTGTACGACGTCCGCAACAAGGCCTTCACGTCCAATATGATCGGGCTGGCCTATATGGACGACTGCCTCATCTTGGCCTTGAATTACATCACTAACTACAGCTACGGCACCGGCGCGGCGGTCCTCAATCATACCGTCATGCTGCAATTGAGCTTGCGGACGCTCGGCGGCACCTCCGTCAGCCAGGCGCTGAGCCAGTCGTCGAATTGAGACCGGCGCTGACTTGAAGGCCGCCGGCTCGTCGAGACGCGGTTTCGGTTTAAGACAATGGACATCACGATGCCGGGAATGCGTTTGAACGTTCGACCTGTGCTTTGGCTGGCCTGCGCCGCGGCCTTTGCCGTCTTCGCCGCGCCGCAGCCTGCGCGCGCCCAGGTCATCGTGGTCGCCAACGGTTCGCCGATCACCGAACTCGACATTCAGCAGCGTATGAAGCTGATCAACGCCTCCTCCCACACGAACCCCTCCCGCCAGCAGGTGATCAACGAACTGATCGATGACCGCATCAAGATCGCCAAGGCCAAGGTCTATGGCGTCGAAGTCGGCGACTCGGAAGTCGATAACGGTTTCGAAGGCATGGCGCGCCGCCAGCGCATGGACACCAAGCAATTCACCGAGCTGCTGCAGCGCTCCGGCATCGCCCCCAGCGCCATCAAAGATCGCATGCGCGCCGAAATAGCCTGGAACCAGTTGGTGCGCGGCAAGTTCGGCTCCTCCTTGCAGGTCGGCGAAACCGACGTCGCCAATGCGTTGCGCGACCGCAAGGACGCCGAGCAGGAAACCGCCGGCTATCTCTACACGCTCTATCCGATCACCCTGGTGGTGGAACGCGCGCAGGGCGAAGCCTCGCTCGACGCCCGGCGCCGCGAGGCGGAAAACCTGCGCAGCCGTTTCACCTCGTGCAACGAGGGTCTCGCCATGGTGCGCGCATTACGCAACGCCGCCGTGCGCGAGCCGGTGCATCGCAGTTCGACCGACCTTCCCGCGCCGCTGCGCGAATTGCTGGGCAACATGGAGATCGGACGCCTGACGACGCCAGAGGTCACGGCGCAAGGCCTGCAGATGTTCGCGCTGTGCGAAAAGAAACAGAGCAACGGCGAATCCGCCGCCAAGAAGGAAGTGCGCGAGGAAATATTCAACAAGCGCTTCGAATCCGAGGGCAAGAAGTTCCTGGAAGAAATCCGCAAACAGGCGATGATCGAGTACAAATGACCGCGCGCGCCCGTCAGCCCCTGGCGTTGACGCTCGGCGAGCCGGCCG
>CAITEM010000624.1 GCA_903891395.1 uncultured Hyphomicrobiales bacterium
GGCGCGAACCCGGAATCCAGCGCTTATCGGAATCAAAACGGCGGGCCGCAGGCCCGCCGTTTTTTTTGCGATCTTCCATTACACGTAAAAATTGTTACTATTAGCAAGGGGGAGTGGACCATGCCTGATGTCGTGAGAACACGCGCTGCCTACCAAAACTTGTTCCCAAGCCGTGATCAGCGGGAGGCTGCGTTAAAACATGCGCAAGACGTTAGAAAATTTGAGATCGATCTCTATTGGAAACGTGCGACCTATTTTTGGACGTTGATAGCGGCTTTATTTGCCGGATACTTTGCACTTTTAAAGACCGGTGACTCAGTTGAGTCATCGCACATCGTAGCCTGTTTAGGGCTCATCCTCTCTGTTGCCTGGTATCTAGTCGGTCGCGGTAGTAAGTTTTGGCAACAAAATTGGGAGATGCACCTCGATTGTCTCGAAGACGAGTTTACGGGGCCTCTGCACAAGACAGTTTTTAATCAGGAAGAGTTGTGGTTTTTTAATTTGGTCGGAGCTTACGCCTACTCGCCGTCTAAAATTAATCAAACTGTCGGCCTATCGGTCATTGCAATTTGGGCTGTACTAATCATTGGCGGTTTAACCGGTCGTTTTCCAAATCTACTTCCATGCTTTTCAGTTTATTGGTGGACTATCGGAATCGCGCTTGTCGCGATTTTGAGTCTTCTCTTGCTTTGTAAGACGTCAAAGACAGCTATCGTACATTTTTCAGCGCGCTCGAGAGAAATAGACTAGCGGGTGATTTCTAAAATAGAATCAAACCAGCTTACTTAGAAAAAATTCGGCGCCGCAAATGATTGACCCTATCACCGCAGTCTCCTTTTCCGTTTATGAAAATAAAGGAACGTACGCGTTGCTCCTCGGTTCTGGCGTTTCGCGCGCAGCGAACATCCCAACAGGCTGGGAGATTACGCTTGATCTGGTTCGCCGGGTTGGATTGTTGCAGGGGGCCAATGAGCAAGCAGATTGGTCAATCTGGTATCAGAAAAAATTCAACAAGGAGCCGAGCTATTCGGATTTGTTGGCTTCGTTGGCATCGACGCCAGATCAAAGGCGCGCGATTTTACATAGTTATATAGAGCCGACAGATCTAGACATAAAAGCGGGGCGAAAGATCGCTACCAAGGCACACAAAGCAATAGCCAGACTCGTGCGTGACGGCTTTATTAGAGTAGTTGTTACCACAAACTTTGATCGCCTCTTGGAAAGTTCATTGCGGGAGATTGGCATCGAGCCAACGATTATAAAATCGGTCGATGATATCGAAGGTGCTGTGCCGCTTACTCATGCCCGTTGTTACATTGTTAAAGTGCACGGTGATTACCTTGATACAAGAATTAAAAATACCGAGGATGAGCTAAAGAGCTACTCCAAAAAACTTAATCTAATACTGGATCGTATATTCGACGAATTCGGTTTGATTGTTTGCGGATGGTCGTCGGAATGGGACGAAGCGCTGCGCTCAGCGGTTTCACGGGCGCCTAGTAGGCGTTATTCGACTTATTGGACGGCTCGGGGGCAATTGTCAGATGCAGCGAAGGACTTGGTGGCTAGTCGGGCTGCGCGGGTAATCGAAATTGTAGGGGCTGACGAATTTTTCGGGGTGTTGCAATCGAATGTAGAAACCCAAGCGGCAATGCAAGGGCAAGATCCTCGCAGTATTGAGCTTCTCATTTCTAGTGCAAAGCGATTCCTGGCAAGATCAGAAGATCGGATTCAACTAGAGGAATTAATAGGTCGCGAAATCCGCTTATTGAGTGAACAGTTGGATGGAAGTGAATTTGACGCGAATGGCACGCTTTCGGATGACCGTATTCAGGCTACGGTTAGCCGATATGAGGCAGTCGCAGAGCCTGCGGCTCGGTTGTTCGGCATCCTAGGTCGATTTGGTGTGGGCCAAGAATACAAGGCCGTGGTGCATGCCATTCGCAATCTAGCGTCTTCAGAATCTCGTAGTGGCCTAATTGTACTAAACGAGCTCCGGTCCTACCCCGCTCGACTACTTTTGTTCAGTTACGGGATGGGGCTTCTTAAGGCAGAAAGATACGCTGATCTATTTGGTTTATTTTCGGCCGCGATAAGCAGGGATCATAGAACAGATACTACCGTTGTAGAATCTCTAGTCGCTTGGGAGGGCGATAACAAAGACTGGTGGAATCGGCTTGCTGAGTTCCCTGAACACAATAGGAAGACTCCTCTCAGCGACCACATGCATAGCGTCTTCGAAGGTTGGTCTGGTGATTATCTTGTATTTCCAAAAAAGGAACTGACCATTCTTTTTGAGGGATTCGAACTTCTTGGTTCGCTCATGTACATTGGAATGACTAACGATGAGGAAACATTAGACAAAGTGGTCACGAGTTCATCGTTCGACCGAAATTATGTATGGGCCCCAATGGGTCGCGCGAGTTGGGATGGACAAACAAGCCGCAAAGTATTTGAAGAATGGCGGCGAGCAGACGTGCAGGCCGCTTTAATTGCAGCTGGATTTGCTCGCAAGAGTGGCGCGTATTTGGAAAAGGCGATCAAGAGTATTGAGAATTTGTGTGGCAGGCTTCGTTGGTAAGCCGAGGTTCCAGACATGAGTGACGATCCAACCCCGCGCGGCACGCTCTCGGTGCGCATCAACGCCATGCCGGCGGACACCAACCGCTAACGACGATATTTTCGGCGGCTGGGTGCTCTCGCGCATGGACCTCGCCTAGCCGCCCATGCTTCGAGACGCGCTGCGCGCTCCTCAGCATGAGACCCGGTCAAAGCAAAAACGGCGGGCCGAAGCCCGCCGTTCTCTCTCATCCGCCCCGCCCGCTTAAACCTGCGTGCCGGTCACTTCGCCCGAGGGCGTCGCGCTGATCCAGCGATACGACACGCCGCCGATGATGCCGCCGACAATCGGCGCGACCCAGAACAGCCAGAGTTGTTCGAGCGCCCAGCCGCCGACGAACAACGCGGGGCCGGTCGAGCGCGCCGGGTTCACCGACGTGTTGGTCACCGGAATGCTGATGAGATGGATCATCGTCAGCGCCAGGCCGATGGCGAGCGGCGCGAAGCCCGCGGGCGCCTTGCCGTGCGTCGCGCCCATGATGACGAACAGGAACACCGCGGTCAGCACCACCTCGGCGATCAATGACGCCTGCAGGCTGTATTTGCCCGGCGAGTGCTCGCCATAGCCGTTCGCGGCGAAGCCGCCGTCGAGGCTGAAGACGGCCTTGCCGCTGGCGATGGCATAGAGCACCGCCGCGCCGATGATGGCGCCGATCACCTGCGCGATGATGTAAGGCAGCACCTGCGCCGCCGGAAAGCGGCCGCCGGCCGCAAGCCCGACCGTGACGGCCGGATTGAGATGGCAGCCGGAGATGTGGCCGATCGCATACGCCATCGTCACGACCGACAGGCCGAAGGCGATCGACACGCCGAGCAGGCCGATGCCGACCTGCGGAAACGACGCCGCCAGCACCGCGCTGCCGCAGCCGCCGAACGTGAGCCAGAATGTGCCGATGGTTTCGGCGGTGTATTTTTTGATCTGCATTGTCGCAGTCTCCTTTTGCGTTGAACGCGCCCGGCTCGCAGTGAACGAATGGCGCGATTGCCGCTGGGGTATGACCGCTCGGGTGATTCGACAGAAGGGGCGGCGCGGGTGCCGGCTTACCCGCAGCGCAGCGAGTTCCGCGCGACAGAAGCGCACCAGAATTGCGCTGAACTATCCTGCTCCCACGTCGTTATCTCCCCGGGGCCTGATCACCTCATTTCCCGGAGACACGCATGTCCAATGAACTCGACGGCAAACGCATTCTCATTCTCGCCACCAATGGTTTCGAGCAGTCGGAACTTGAGGTACCGCGCGACCGGCTCAAGGCCGCGGGCGCGCAGGTCGATATCGTCGCGCCCGACGCCGCCGATATCGAAGGCTGGGATCACAAAGATTGGGGCCGCGCCGTCAAGGTCGACAAGACGCTGCGCGACGCCAAGGAAGCCGACTACGACGCCATCGTGCTGCCCGGCGGCGTGATGAATCCCGACGCGCTGCGCATCAACAAGGAGGCGCTGGCGCTGATCAAGGCGTTCTACGACGCCGGCAAAACGGTCGCCGCGGTGTGCCACGCGCCGTGGCTGCTGATCGAGACGGGGCTGGCCAAGGACCGCAAGATGACCTCGTACAAGACCATCAAGACCGACGTCATCAATGCCGGCGGCCTGTGGGAAGACTCGGCGGTCGTCACCGACAACGGCGTCATCACCTCGCGCAACCCCGGCGACCTCGAGGCCTTCTCGAAAAAGATCATCGAGGAAGTGCGCGAAGGCCGCCACCAGCGCAAAGCTGCGTAAAATATGGCGGCGTAATATGCCGGCGCGCGTCTATGGCGTGCCGAGGTCCGTCCAGTTCACGGTGACATTGGCGTTGGTCTGGCCCTCGACGAGCACGGTCTTGGTGTGCACGCTCGAGATCATGTTCCAGACGTAGCGCACGCCGTTCTTGGTGACGTTGCGCACAACGTTGTTCTGCGCGTCGTAGGACACGAGCGCCAGCGCCACGCTGTTGTCGAGGAAACTATAGGCCCAGGTCGTAATGCCCTGATACTTCACCACCGGGCAGCTCAGGCTCGGCGCGCCGCTGTTCGGCGATTTCAGGCAGCTCACTTTGAGGCCGGCCGGTATCGGCGGGTGGCTGTTCGGCGGCACAAAGGCGACGCGCGCCACCTCCGCCGTCGTCTTCTTCACCTGCGCCGCCGCCGGCTGAACGAGAAGCAGTGCGGCCACGGCCCAAATTCCGCTCACGCGCGCGTCCATCATGGTCATCCCCCTTGCGTTGATACCTGGAAGCCCGATGCAACTATAAGTATATTGCGGGGTCCGGCGCAACGGCGGGGCTCTGACAGAACGGGATGTTCCGGCGGGCGATTCGATGTAAGTCCTGCGGGGGACCCTCGGGGCCAGAACGACGAAGGAAGACCATGACCTGGATGATGCGTCTCATCGCGGCGGCCGTTTTGGCCGCGACCGCCACGCCCGCTCTCGCCGCGAAGTGCGGCGGCGATTTCAACACCTTCGTCGCCGCGATGTCGCGCGATGCCGCGGCGGCCGGAGTCTCGCAGTCGGTTATCGCGACGGCGCTGTCCGGCGTCACCATCGACCAGACCGTGCTCGCCTTCGACCGCCGCCAGCGCGGCATGTTCCACGCCAAGAGCTTCGAGGAATATGCCGCGACCCGCGTCATTCCGGCGCGCATCAAGCGCGCGCAAGGCCTGATGCAGAAGCACGCGCAATTGCTGTCGCGCATCGAGCGGCAGTTCGGCGTGCCGGCGTCCGTCGTCATGGCGATCTGGACGCTGGAGACCGACAATGGCGGCGGCGACATGGGCAAGCTGCCGGTCATCCGCACGCTGGCGACGCTGGCGTGGGATTGCCGTCGCACCGAACTGTTCCAGGGCGAGTTGATTGCGGCCTTGCAGATCGTGCAGCGCGGCGACCTGCCGTTGCGCGACCTGGTCGGCGCGTTCGCCGGCGAAATCGGGCAGACGCAGTTTTTGCCGTCGTCCTACATCAAGTATGGCGTCGACTTCGACGGCAACGGCCACGTCGATCTGCGCCATTCGGTGCCGGACGTCTTGGCCTCGACCGCCAATCTGCTGCACAGCGCCGGCTGGCAGACCGGCGCGCCTTACGGCGAGGGCACGGAGAACTTCAACGTCGCCATGCGCGAGTGGAACCGCTCCGAGATCTACCGCAAGACCATCGTGCTGATGTCGCAGCGCATCGCCGGCCAATAGCGCACGAAAAAACCCCCGCTCCGTGAGGAGCGAGGGCCTTCCGCCGCCCTTAAAGGTCGCCTACTTGCGCGTGCTGTCGGCCGGGCGATTCGAACCGGAATTGCCACCGGCGTTGTCCGGCATCGTGCTCATGGTGGACGAGCCGGTGGTCGACTGCGTGCGCTGACGTTTCATCTCGGCCTGGCTGGCCGTGTCGGCTGGCGCGCCGGCGGGCGCATTGGCACTGTTGGCGCTGTTCGGCGCGTTGGCGTTGCCGGTGGAATTGCCGCCGTCGCCCGCGCCCTGCGCGTAAGCCGCCGTCGACATCAAAAGCGCCGCCGCTACGATCGCAAACTTCCTCATGTACATTCTCCCTGTGTGTGAAGCGTCAACGCCACGCCGCCACAGGCGTTCCGGGAACTATGCATTTGTTTGCGCGCGCAGTGCAGCGCGATGCGAATGCGTCAACAATGTGCAGGCGCCTACGGCGGGGTTTCGCTTCACCTCTTCGCGCGAGCGGCGAGAGGTCGGCTTGCGCGTGCCGTGCGCGCGCAAGCCGGGTGAGGGGACTCTCGACAAGTTCGATGTGTGAAGTGCCCCTCACCCCGACCCTCTCCCCGCAAGCGGGGAGAGGGAGAAGAGCTACTCCAGCCCCTCGACGATGCGCACGTCGCGCACGGCGCCGTCGCCGAGCACTTTCACCGCGGCCTGATAGGCCGGCGAGTCGTGCGCGGCCTTGGCTTTTTCCAGGCTCTCGAATTCGGTGACGACGACGCGCTGCA
>CAITEM010000625.1 GCA_903891395.1 uncultured Hyphomicrobiales bacterium
TCGCGGCCAACAAGGATGCCACCAAGAAGCACGTCGCCGAAGACATGAACCACGCCTACTTCCCGGTCGGCCCGGTCGGCAAGCCGACCGAACTGCATCTTATGTTCCCGATCCTGGCGATGACCTACACGAAGTATCCGCAGGCCTGTAAGGCGCTGATCGCCTTCATGCTCGAAGCCGACAACTTCAATCCCTGGATCGCGGCGGCGCAAGGTTATCTCAGCCACTGCCTGCCAGCCTTCGACAAGAACCCGGTCTGGACCGAGGACCCGAAGCGCACGCCCTATCGCGACGTCGCCAAGCGCTCGCTCACCGCGGGCGGCCTCGGCTCTACCGGCGAAAAAGCGGCCGCGGCGATCTCCGACTACGTCCTGCTCGACATGTTCGCCGGCTTCTGCACCGGCAAGGACGACGCCAAGACCTCGATGAAGAATGCAGAGCGGCAGCTTACGCGAATCTATCGCGGCTAGTCTCCAACAGCGTCATGGCCGGGCGCCCCCGGCCATGACCTTTCTTTCAGGAAACCATGACCGATCTCTCGCTCAGCGCCACGACCCCGCCACCCCGGACGGTTACGTCCTGGGGCCGGCTGAAGGTCAATCGCAACTGGATTGCGATGTGGTTCATGCTGCCGACGGCGGCGTTCCTGATTCTGTTTCTGGCCTATCCGCTGGGCCTCGGCGTCTGGCTGTCGTTTACCGACGCGCGCATCGGCCGCAGCGGCGTCTTCATCGGGCTGGAAAATTACGACTGGCTGTCGGACGACTCCGTGTTCTGGCTGTCGGTGTTCAACACCCTGCTCTACACCGTCGTCGCCAGCGCGGTGAAATTCGGCGTCGGACTTTATCTGGCGCTGCTGCTCAACCAGAACATGCCGTTCAAGGCCATCATCCGCGCCGTGGTGCTGATCCCTTTCATCGTGCCGACAGTGCTGTCGGCCATCGCCTTCTGGTGGATCTATGACGCGCAGTTCTCCATCGTGTCCTGGTCGCTGCGGCACATGGGGCTGATCCACGCCAACATCAATTTCCTCGGCGATTCCTGGAACGCGCGATGGTCGGCGATTTTCGCCAATATCTGGCGCGGCATTCCCTTCGTTGCGATCACGCTGCTGGCCGGCCTGCAGACCGTGTCGCCCTCGCTCTATGAGGCGGCCACCATCGACGGCGCCAGCAAATGGCAAATTTTCCGC
The DNA here is from genome assembly GCA_903891395.1 of uncultured Hyphomicrobiales bacterium. Classification (GTDB taxonomy): domain Bacteria; phylum Pseudomonadota; class Alphaproteobacteria; order Rhizobiales; family Xanthobacteraceae; genus Pseudolabrys. Next base: position 1,193 of record CAITEM010000625.1, read on the forward strand.
CACATCACTTTCCCGCTGCTGACGCCGATCATCGCGGTGGTCATGACCTTTTCGGTGCTGTTCACCTTCACCGACTTTCAACTGATCTGGGTGCTGACGCGCGGCGGCCCGGTCAACGCCACGCATCTGATGGCGACGCTGTCGTACCAGCGCGCCATCATCGGCGGCCATCTCGGCGAAGGCGCCGCGATCTCGACCGCCATGATCCCGTTCCTGCTCGCGGCCATTCTGCTGTCGTGGTTCGGATTGCAGCGGCGGAAATGGCAGCAGGGAGAGAGCAATGACTAGCCGGGCCGCCGCTGCTTTTTCTTCTCGCGAATGGGGCAAGCCCCACGCGCGATGCCGCAAGTGGCAACAGGGAGAAAGCAATGACTGACATTCTCCCCAAACTGGCCGCGCCCGGCGCCGTGCTGTCGGGGTCGTCGCCGAATACCGACACCCGCGAGGGCATGAGCTATCTGGAGACGCTGCCGCGGCGGCTCGTTACGCTGTATCTGCCGCTCGGCATCATCCTGCTGGTGCTGCTGTTTCCATTTTACTGGATGGTCTTGACCGCCATCAAACCCGATGAACAGCTTCTGGACATGGAACGCGTCAGTCCGTTCTGGACCTGGACGCCGACCCTCAAGCACATCAACAAGCTGCTGTTCGAAACGCAGTATCCGCGCTGGCTCTGGAACACGATGTTCATCGCGGTGGCGGCGACGTTTCTGTCCATCGCCGCCAGCGTGCTGTCGGCCTATGCCATCGTGCGCTTACGCTTTCGCGGCGCGGCTTACGCCGGCAGTCTGATTTTTCTCGCCTATCTGGTGCCGCCGTCGATCCTGTTCATCCCGCTGTCGTCGGTGGTGTTTCAATACGGGCTGTTCGACACGCCGTTCGCGTTGATCCTCACCTATCCGACCATTCTGATTCCGTTCTCGACCTGGCTCCTGATGGGTTATTTCAAGACCATCCCGTTCGAACTGGAGGAATGCGCGCTGATCGACGGCGCCAGCCGCTGGCAGATCCTGATCAAGATCATCCTGCCGCTGGCCATCCCCGGCCTGATCTCGGCATTCATCTTCTGCTTCACGCTGTGCTGGAACGAATTCATCTACGCCCTCACCTTCCTGTCCACGACGCAGAACAAGACGGTGCCGGTCGCCATCGTCAACGAATTCGTCGATGGCGACATCTATCGCTGGGGCTCATTGATGGCCGGCGCGCTGGTCGGCTCGCTGCCGCTCGTCATTCTCTACGCCTTCTTCGTCGAGCACTACGTCTCGGCGATGACCGGCGCCGTGAAGGAATAGCGCCGATATAGCGCAGCGTTTATTTTGCCGATAGACCCGGCGGCGGGAACCGTGAGCGCCCGCCGCCGTTTCGGTTCAGTTCGTCAGCTTGACCGGCATGCGCTCGGCCTTGGGCGGCAGGAACGAATGGTTGAAAATCTCGGCCGCCGTCGGCGTCCGCGGCAAGCCGTAAGCTTCGGCGATGGTTGCGCTGCTGGCCGCGAGCTTGGCGTCGCCAACATCACCGATACCGATCGAGCGTGCTTCGTCGGTATCGATGAGGCTGTTATAGACGTAGATCATGCGGCGCTTCTCGATGTCCGTGTTGATCAGGGGCTCGACCTTCGCCATCAGCGCAATCGCCGCATCCGGGTCCGCCATCGTCTCCTTCAACGCGCGATTGATCGCCTTGACCAGGCCTTTCACCGCCGCCGGATTCTCCTTGGCGAGCTTGGCCGAGACCATGACTCCGTTGGAGTAGAGATCGAGACCGCTGTCGGCGTAGTAGATCCAGCGCAAGTCCTTATCCGGGTCGAGCTTCTGCGCCACGAGGTTCATGTAGCTCGTCGCGGTGAACACGGCGGCGACGTCGACCTGGCCCTGGATCAGGATCTGCTCCTGAAGATTGGGCGCGACCTGCGTGATGGCGATGGTCGAGGCATCGAGGCCGTTCTTCTTGGCCAGCAAGGGCAGCAGCTTCAGCGAAGCGCCGCCGGGCGCGGTGCCGAGTTTCTTGCCGTCGAGATCCTTGACGGTCTTGATCGAGCTTGACGCCTTGGTCAACAGGGCGAACGGCGCCTTGCTGTAAATCATGTAGACCATGACCGGCGCTTCGCCTGGCTTCGTCGCCGCGGTCTGGATGACGGCATTGGTATCGCCGAAACCGGCGTCATAGGCGCCCGACATAATGCGCGACACGGTCGCGGCCGAGCCTTCGCCCTGATCGATGGTGACGTCCAGCTTCTCCGCCGCGAAATAGCCCTTCTCCTTGGCCCAGAAGTACCAGGCATGAATGCCCTGCAGTTTCCAATCCAGTGTGAACTTGATCTTGGTCATCTCCTGCGCGCTCGCGGCGGACACCGCGCATAGCGAACCGAGCGCGAGAGCGAAGGCCAGTCGGGTCAATTTCATAACAAACTCCTGTTGCCGTGAAAGGGCGATCAGCCCATAGCGAATTCATCTTTTCGATGAGCCCATCCGGTGATGCGGCCTTCGATGAACGAGAACACGGCGTAAAGAGCGACGCCGAGGAAGGCGAGAATCATCAGGCCGGCGAACACCAGCGGCACGTCGAAGTTGGACGAGGCGATCATCATCACGTTGCCGATGCCGCGGTTCGATGCCACCGTCTCCGAAATCACGGTGCCGACGAAGGCCAGCGTGACCGACACCTTCAGCGAGGCGAAGAAGAACGGCATGGTGCGCGGCAGACCGACATTCCATAGAATGTCGGTCTTGGTCGCACGCAACGCGCGCATGACGTCTTCCAATTCCGGTTCGGTCGTCGCCAGCCCGGTCGCGACGTTCACGACGATCGGGAAGATGCACATGATCATCGCGGTGAGGACCGCCGGCACGGTGCCGGCGCCGAACCACAGTACGAAGATCGGCACCACCGCGACTTTCGGGATCGAGGCAAACCCGACCAGCAACGGATAGGCGACGTCGTAGGCCAGCCGCGACGAACCGATCAGCACGCCGAGTGCGATGCCGATGACAATGCCGAAAGCAAATCCGACCATCGTGGTGTAGAGCGTCTGAAGCGTGTGAGGCCATAAAGCCGGCGCGCGCTGGATCAGCGTGACGATGACCTGACTGGGCTTCGGCACGACGATATCACTGACGTGAAATACCCAGCACAGCACTTCCCACAACACGAAGAAGCCGATGATGAACATCGTCGACCAAAGGCGGCGGCGCCATTGTGCGTTCATTGCACCGTTTCCTTTACTGGCCGCGCCGAAACGATCAACTGACGCAGACGCTGCGTCATCGACACGAATTCGGGCAAATACGACATCTCGATATTGCGCGGCCGCGGAAACGGCACCGCGGCGTCATCGACGATACGGCCGGGCCGTGTCGCCATCACGCAAATTCGAGTGGCCAAATAGCCGGCTTCTTTCAAGTCATGGGTGACGAGGACCACTGTCGGCTTCAGCTTCATCCATAATTCCTGCATGATCGCCCAGAGTTCCTCACGGGTGAACTGATCGAGCGCGCCGAAAGGCTCGTCGAGCATCAGCAGTTGCGGCTCATGAATTAGCGCCCGACACAGGGAGGCGCGCTGCAACATGCCACCCGATAATTGCCATGGATGCTTGTCGCCGAAACCGGAGAGCCCGACTTCCTTGAGCAGTGCGTCGGCGCGATCGCGGAATTCGTTATTTTTTTTGGAGCGGTATTCCTGGCGGAACGGCGGCACGATCTTGAGCGGCATCATGACGTTGTCGCGGACGGTGAGCCACGGCAGCATGGTTGGATTCTGGAATGCCATGCCGACGCGCACCTCGGCAGCACCGACCTCGCGGCCGGCGACATAGACGTAGCCATTGGTGCTCTTGAGCAAACCGGCGACCAGCTTCAGGATGGTCGACTTACCGCACCCCGAAGGCCCGACTAGTGCGACGAAGTCGCCTTTTTCGATTCGGAGGTCCGTCTCGTCCAATGCGATAAATTGGCTCTCGCCTTTGCCGAATTTGACGGACACCTTCTCAAGTTCGACGAAGGTATCCTCGGTCCTCGGCGGCGGCTCGATTATCTCGGTAGTCATGCAATCTTTTCCCTTCGCCCGGCAGAGCGTTGAGCAGTGATCGCGTGCATAGAATGTTCGGCGTTGCGCACGTCCGGCGACGGCATCTTCTGGATCGTATGGACCGATCGGCCCCAACCCTTGGTATTGGCCAGGACGCGGTCTTTCATGACAAAGCGCCCGCGCACCAATGTGTGCACCGGCAGGCCTTTGATCTTGCAGCCATCCCAGGGCGAGATCTTCGAGCGCGACTGTATTTCGGCATCGCGAATGACGTGGTCGCGGCCGAGATCGACCATGGCGATATCGGCGTCGGCGCCAGGCTGCAGCGAGCCTTTGCGCGGGAACAGGCCCCAGATGCGCGCCGGATTGTAGCTGCTCATGCGCACGTAGTCGCAGATCGACATGCGCCCGGCATTGACCTCGTTGAGCATCAACGGCATTTGCGTCTCGACACCGGGAAAACCGCAATCGACGGTCCAGATGTCGTTGCGGGTCTTCTCTTCGGGCGTATGCGGCGCATGATCGGTCGCGATCATGTCAATGCTGCCGTCCAGCAAAGCGGCCCATATCGGCGCCTGATTGCGCGCCTCGCGCACCGGCGGGTTGACGGCAATCACGCCGGGCACGCGGTCATAGTCCTCGGTCGACAGCAGCAGATAATGCGGACATGTCTCGCCAGTAATATCGACGCCGCGCGCCTTGGCCTCCCGCAGCGGCCGCAACTCGTCGGCCGACGAGATATGCAGGATATGGATGCGGGCGCCGGTCCATTCGGCAAGAATGGCGGCGCGACTGACCGCTTCGACGGCGACCACCGGGGGCCGCGCGGCAAGGTGTGCGAACTGATCGTGGATGCCCGCGGCCATCAGCCGCTTCTGCCGCCGCTCCATGATGTCGTTGGTCTCGGCGTGCAGCGAAATCCGCTTGCCGGTCGGAGCGACGACCTCGAAGGCCTCCAGCATCGCGCCCGTGGACGGCGACGGAATCTTGCCGAAGGTATTGCCCATGTAACATTTGAAGCCGATGACACCGCCTGCGACCAAAGCGGGTACCGCCTCGATGGTGTCGTCGCCGAGCAGGCCATAGAGGCCGAAATCGACATGCGCCTTGCTGGCGGCGATCTTGTGTTTTTCGGCGAGAATGTCCGCCGTGCCGGTCGGCGGAATGGTGTTGGGCATATCGAATACGGTGGTCACGCCGCCGAAGGCCGCCGCGGCCGTGCCGCTTTCCCAGTCTTCCTTGTGCGGATAGCCCGGATCGCGAAAGTGCACGTGAACGTCGATGGCGCCGGGCAGAATATGCAAGCCCTTGGCGTCGAAGATTTCGATCGCCTGCGGCATCGCGGCGGCAGCGCCGATAGCGAGCACACGGCCGTCCTTGATGGCAATGCTGGCGTCGATCACCGTATCCGGCGAAACCACCTTGCCGTTATGAATGACGAGATCGGCTGTCATGGCGGTGCTCACAGCATGGCCCAACCGCCATCGACCGGCAGATCGGCGCCGGTGATCTGGCGCGAGACGTCGCTGGCCAGGAACAGGCAGGCATTGGCGACATCGGCATCGACGAGA
>CAITEM010000626.1 GCA_903891395.1 uncultured Hyphomicrobiales bacterium
CCTCGATCTTGCGCAGCGCCGAGATCATGGCGTCTGGATTTTTCGTCAACTCGACCGAACCGGAATCGGCCAGATATTCGCGCTGTCGCGACAGCGCGAAGCGGATGACGATCGACAGCACCCAGGCGACGACGATCAGCGCGATGGCGATAACGATGGCAATACCGGCGCCGCCCTTCTTGTCGCCGTCACTGCTGCTCGACGAGCGCCGGCCGCCGCCAAAGTAAAACGCGTTCTGGAAGAATAGCCGGAACACCATTTCGCCGAAAAACGAGATCACGCCGGCCATTACCACCGCGATCACCAGCATGCGCACGTCGCCATTGCGGATGTGGGTCAGCTCGTGGCCAAGCACGGCCTCCATCTCCTGATCGTTGAGCGCGTTCATCAGGCCGCGCGTCACGGTGATGGAATATTGCTTGTCATTGAGCCCGGTCGCGAAGGCGTTGAGCGCGTCGTCGTCGGCGATACGCAGTTTCGGCATGGTGATGCCGCGCGAGATGCAGAGATTTTCGAGGAGATTGTAAAGCCGTGGCTCTTCGGCACGGCTCACCTCGTGCGCGCCGGTGATGGCGTCGATCATCGCCTGGTGGAATTTGTAGGCGATGGCGATCCAGATGAGCGCACCGACAGTGGCGAAGGGCGCCGCCTTGATGAAGTCGTACCGCGCCGCGCGCAGCAGATAATCCAGCGGCGGGTTGTCGTTCGATAGAGCCTCCGCCAGCAATGCGCCGGCGAAGACCAGTACGTAGACGAGGAGGAACAGCCCGATCAGCAGCGCAACCGACCGGCGCTTGTTCGACTGGATATGGGTGTAGAGCCCGTAGGCGGCCATGCTCGGACCCTCGGCGGAACGTGTTGCGCCTTAGAACTTCACGTTCGGCGCTTGATCGAGTTGGGCGCGATCGGTGCCCACGTCGAAGAAGCTACGCTGACTGAAGCCAAAGATGCCGGCGAACAGCGCCGCAGGGAACTGCTGGATGCCGGTGTTATATTCCTGCACCGCGTTGTTGTAGAAGCGGCGCGAAGCGGCGAGCTTGTTCTCGATGTCGGACAGGTCCGACTGCAGCTGCCGGAAGTTGGCGTTGGCCTTCAGGTCCGGGTAGGACTCCGACAGCGCGAACAGCTTGCCAAGGGCGCCGCTCAGCATGTTCTCGGCTGCCACTTTCTGTTCGACGCCGGGCGCAGCGACCGCGGTCTGCCGCGCCTGGATCACCGCCTCGAGAGTTCCCTTTTCGTGGGCGGCGTAGCCCTTCACCGTCTCCACCAGATTGGGGATGAGATCGTGGCGCTGCTTGAGCTGCACATCGATGTCGGCAAAGGCCTGATTGGTGCGCTGCCGCATGGCGACCAGGCCGTTGTAGACGCTGACGGCCCAGATCACGATCACGCCGATGACGCCGAGAACAATCCAGCCGGTAGTGGACATTGAAAAGCTCCTAAAAATTCCGAGACGGAACGACGCCAGCCTAGCTGAGTGTCGCTGACCCGCGCAAAGGTTCAATGGCCCTGCGTGGAACTCAGGATGGTCGTCGTAACAGCTTGAGAAACAAGAAAAAAGGCCTCGAGCTTTCGCTCGAGGCCCTGTCGCCAGACGGCTATTCGGGGGGTAAGGGGGGAGCCGCCCGACTTAAACTACGCCTTGTCAACGGCGCGTCCCGTCTTTGGTTCCTGAAATTGTGCCGATCGTGGACCGATTATTTTCGGCGGGTGGCCACGCGACGGGACGAGCGGCGAAATTGCAACACCTGATGCCCGAACGCGGGAGAACAATGCTGCACAGCGGCAATGTCATCCAGCCGTCATCGGCCAAACCTAACAAACCTCAACGGTAAAGTTAAACCTAATCCGTTTTTGGTGGGGGCGTTATGTCGCGTTGGTGGGGGAGCGTCAGCTCCCAGGCTTTGATTGTGTCTGTTGCAGCCTTGGCGGCGCCGGTTCCGGCTTTAGCAGCGAGCACCACGATCTCGACGGCGACCACGCCGACAACAACAACCAATCTGAACGCCAGCACGTCGGATTCGCTGACCGTTACCAGTTCGGGCAGCATATCGAGCAGCGCTTCACCGGCCGTGAATCCAGCGGTTTCTCTCACCGTCAATAACGCCACCAACACGGTCTCGGTGACGAATTCCGGACTGATCGAGGCCACCGCGACTGGTGCTCGCGGGATCCGGTTCCTCAATTCCGGCGGCATCCTCAACGCTCAGATCGTCGTCACGAATAACGTGGGCGGCATCATCCAGTCGCAGAGCGACGCGATCCAATCCAATCCTGCTTTCACCGCTGGCTCGATCCTCATCGACAACGCCGGCATTATTCGCTCGACCGGACTGGGCGCCAATAACGGCCAAGCCATCGATCTGAACAACATCATTGGCGGCGGTACGGCTGTCACGATCACCAACCGCGCAACCGGCCTCATTACGGCGGCCGATGCCGACGCGATCCGCGCCGCCAACAATACGACCATCAACAATTTCGGCCAGATCATCTCCGTTATTGGCACCGCGGCGAACGGCAGTGTCAGCGGTAACGACGCCATCGACTTCAACGATGCGCATAATACGGGCACGGTCAACAATTTCAGTACCGGCCTGATTTCTAGCGCGCGCCATGGCATCACCGGCAATCTCGGAATCACCGTCACCAACCTAGGCACCATCATCGGCAACGACGGTTCGGGTATCAACATCGATTCGACGACCAACGCCAGCATCACGACGGTGACCAACTACGGTACCATCATCGGCACCGCCAAGACTGCGGACGGCGACGGTATCGACGTCGATCGCTTGCTCACGCTGAACAATTACGGGACCATCAAGGGTCTCGGTATCGCCAGCGGCGGTTCGCTGTCGGAAGGTCTCGCCATCGGTGGCGGCACCGTCAACAACTATGCCGGCGCCCTCATCTACAGCGACCAACGCGCGATCACCGTCGATGATAGCAATCTGGGCAACGCCTTCGACGTGGTCACCATCAACAACGCTGGCACGATCCAGGGCGCCAACGGCGAGGCGATCAAGATCACCAGCGTTCTCAACAATTTGTTGATCAATTCGGGCACCATCCTCGGCAGCGTCGTCATGGGCAGCGGCAATGACACCGTCGCCATTCAGGCGGGCTCCAAGATCGTCGGCCTGGTCGACGGCGGCGCCGGTACCGACACGCTTAACTACAACAAAGTAGGCCTCGGCGACGCCAAGAAGGCGGCGCTCGCCGCCGGACAGGTCGTGAATATCGGCGGTACGCTTTACACCGGCTTCGAAGTCTTCACCGGCACCTCAAGCTCTTTCGCCGCGGCCGCCGGCAACAGCGCCGCAAGCGGCCTTGCGTCGTTGCTCGATAACTTGCCCAATACGCAGTCGCAGAGCCTCGCGGCGCAGACCGTGATTGACCAGATCGCGTCCTCAAGCGATTTTGGCGCCGCGTTGGCGCAACTCACACCGACCGCATTTCAGGGTCTGACCTCGATTGGCATCAACAACGCGCTTCAGACCACGCAGGTGACCGATCAGCGGCTGTCGAACGTGCGGTCTGGCGACGTCGCCCTCGATGTTTCTGGCTTCAACACCGTGGCGGCCTTGCTTAACAATGACCGCAACCGTCCACTCGCGCCGGTGGCTATGACCCGTCAGACATGACGGCCTTTGCCTATGCGCCGACCGCCGCGCAAAATCCGGTTTTCGCCGCAGCCGACGCCAACGTCTACAAGGCGCCGCGCCTAGTCCAAGGCGACTCGCCGTGGGGCATGTTCCTCTACGGCAACGCCATCTTTGCCCGCCAAGGCGCCACCACCAATTCACCGCAGAGCAAATTCACCGCCACCGGTGTGACGCTCGGCGTCGATCGCCGCATCACTCCCGACCTCGTGGTCGGCCTGCTCGGCGGGTACACCCGCACCAATGCCGATCTCGATACGCTCGGCAGCACCAGCAATATCAACACTTGGCTGCTGGGCGCGTACGGCACCTATTACCGGCAGAACTGGTTTGTCGATGGCGCTTTCATCTACGGGCGCAACTCCTACGACAACAACCGCATCGCTCTAGGTTCGTCGAACGTCAGCAACCCGAAGGGTAACCAGTTTGCCGCGCAGGGGTCGATCGGCGCCGATTTCAACTACGGCCGCTGGATCGTCACGCCGCAACTGGGCGCGCAGTACACCACCGTGCGGGTCGATGGCTTCAGCGAAACCGGTCCGGTCGCGCTCGTCGTCGGCGCGGATCAAGCCAACTCGTTCCGCAGCAGTCTCGGATCGCGCTTCCGCTACCGGTGGCAGAGCCCGTGGGGCGAGATGACCCCGGAACTGCGCGCTAGCTGGCAACATGAGTTCCTAGACCAACAGCGCAGCGTGCAGGCGAGTTTCGTCGATCAGGCGCTGCCTGGAACGTTTTCGACCACCACGGCGGGCACCGGACGGGATTTCGGTATCGTCGGTGTCGGTCTGACCGCAAACATCGCCGATCGTACTCAGGTTTCGCTCGGCTACGATTTCAAGTTCGGCGGCGACGACTTCACCGCGCACCAGCTCAGCGGCCGGTTGCGGCATACGTTCTAGAAATGAAAAAGCCCGGCGTGCCAGCCGGGCTTTTTTTAGCGTTCGATTTGGCGAAACTTAGCTCGCTTCGCGGAAACGCACGGCGGCTTCGAGATCGACCGAAACCAGTTGCGAGACGCCGCGCTCGGCCATGGTGACGCCGTACAGCCGGTTCATGCGCGCCATCGTGATCGGGTTATGGGTGATGATCACGAAGCGGGTGTCGGTCGAACGAGTCATCTCGTCGAGCAGATCGCAGAAGCGTTCGACGTTGTGGTCGTCAAGCGGCGCGTCGACTTCGTCCAGCACGCAGATCGGCGCCGGATTGGTCAGGAACACCGCGAAGATCAGCGCCATGGCCGTCAGCGCCTGCTCGCCGCCCGACAGCAGCGACAGCGTTGCCGGCTTCTTGCCCGGCGGCTTCGCCAGGATTTCGAGACCAGCTTCGAGCGGATCGTCGCTTTCGATCAGCTGAAGTTCGGCGGTACCGCCGTTGAACAGACGGGTGAAAAGCTGCTGGAAGTGCGCGTTGACCTGCTGGAACGAGGCCAGCAGACGCTCGCGCGCTTCGCGGTTGAGGCTCTGGATGCCGAGCCGCAGCTTCTTAATGGCTTCGACCAGATCGTCGCGCTCTTTGGTCAACGACGTGTGCTGGGTTTCGACCTCGGTCAGTTCTTCTTCGGCGCGCAGGTTTACGGCGCCAAGGCGCTCGCGTTCGCGGCGCAGCCGCTCCAGCGTTGCCTCGATGTCGGCGAGTTCCGGCAGCGGCTCGCCTTCCTTGAGTTCGGCCAACTCGGCCACGCCCGACGGCTCGATCTCGAGCATGTCGTGGATCTCGCGGCCGATGTCGGTGAGCCGGCGCTTGGCGCCTTCGTGACGTTCCTCGGCGCGGGCGAGTTCCTCGCGCGCGGCGGAGGCGGCTTCCAAAGCGGCGCGGGCGTCGCGGTCGGCTTCAGCAAGCCGGTTCTCGGCTTCCTGCAGGCGATCGGCGGCGGCGCGGCGGTCGATATTGGCCGCTTCGATCTCGGTCATCAGCGCCTCGCGCTTTTCGGCGAACTGCGCCGGCGCGTTTTCGAGCTCGTCGCGGTCGCGGGTCGCCTCGGCGATACGCTGGTCCAGCGTGGTGATCTGGTTGCGCGCGCCGGTCTGGCGCTGCAGCCAACCGCTCTTGTCGTTGGCCAGCGCTGACAGACGGCGGTCGGCCATTTCGGCCTCGCGTACGATGGCCTGTTGTTCGGCGCGCACTTCGGCGGCTTTGGCACGCTTGCCGGTGATGTCGTCGCGCACCGCGGACAGTTCGGTTTCCAGATCGGCAACCGGGGCCAGCGCGGCGAGCGCGGTTTCGGCTTCCGATTTGGCAGTGGCGGCCTCGTCGCGGCTCGTTGTGAGGCGGGTGCGCGCTTCGGTCAGCGCCGACAGGCGGGCGGCGTTGCGGTTCTGCTCGCGCTCGGCGGCTTCGTGCTGATCGCGCGTGGTAATGGCTTCGCGCTGACGCTCACGCGCGGCGGCGCGGGCTTGGGTTTCGGCTGCGACCGCCGTGAGCAGGCTGGCTTCGGCTGCGACCACCACGCCACGGGCGGTTTCGGCTTCGCTGCGTGCGATCTGCTGTTCGGCATCGATGTCGGCCAGACGCGCGCGTTCGGCGAGACGGCGCGCCGCGCCGGTCGGCGCATGGGCGGCAGCGGCAAAGCCGTCCCACCGCCACAAGTCGCCTTCGGACGAGACCAGACGCTGGCCCGGCTTCAGCAGTGCGACGAGACGCGCGCCATCGACCTTGTCGATAACGCCGATCTGGTTGAGACGGCGGACGAGTTCGGCCGGCGCCTGCACATGACGGGCCAGAGGTTCGACGCCATCGGGTAGCGCCGGATCGGCCGCATCCACGGTCGATCCAAGCCAGCGCATCGGCGCTGTGGCGTCGACCGGTGCGTCGAGATCGTCGCCGAGCGCCGCGCCGAGCGCCTTCTCGTAACCTTTGTCGACCGAGATGTGGTCCATCACCGGCGGCCACAGATTCTTCGACTCGACGGCGAGCACTTTGGACAGAGTTTTAGCTTCGGTCTCTAGCCGCTGCACGCGGCGCTCGGCCTCGGCCAGAGGCGTGCGCGAGGCGTCGAGTTGCTGGCGCGCCGCAGTGTGTGCGGTTTCGGCGGCGATGGCTGCGGCTTCTGCTTCGGTTACGGCGGCGGTTACGGCTTCCACCGCGGCCGCGAGCGAGGCCAAATCCGGTCCGCCGGCCTGCTGCAGCGACGCGATTTCGCGTTCGACGCCGGCCATTTCGGCTTCCGCCCGCGCGACGCGCTCAGCGGCCGACCGTGCGGCGCCCTCAAGCTGATGACGGCGGGCGGTCAGGTCGGCGAGTTTGGCGGTGAGTTCGGAGAACACCGTTTCGGCTTGCGAGAGTTCGGCGTCGGCTTCGGCGACGCGGGCGTCGACGCCGCTGCGGCGGCCGGCGCTTTCCTGCAATTCGGCGCGGATGGCCGCTTCCTCGGCGTCGAGCCGTGACAGGGCTTCCTGCGCGTCGGTGGCGAGGCGCTGTTCGCGCTCGGCGTCGGCGGCAAATTGCACCAGCCGCAGTTCGAGTTCGGCGATGCGGTCCTTGGCGCGGGTTTCCTCGCGGTCGAGCTCCTGCGAGGCGACGTTGAGACGGTGGAGCGCGGCGCCGGCGCGGGCTTCGGCCTCGCGCAATTCCGGCAGCGAGGAGGCGGCCACGGTCTGGCGCTTCGAGGCTTCGGTCTGCGCTTCGGTGCGCGCCGCGACTTCGGTAAGGCAGCCTTGCTTGGCGCTTTCGGCCTCGGTGACTTCGATGGACGCCGCGGTCCAGCGCAGATGATAGAGCGTCGCTTCCGACTTGCGCACTTGCGCCGAGACGGTGCGATAGCGGATCGCCTGACGGGCCTGCTTCTTGAGGGCCTCCATCTGGCTCGCCAACTGGCCGATGACGTCCTCGGCGCGCAGCAAATTGGCTTCGGCGGCCTTCAGCCGCAGTTCGGCTTCGTGGCGGCGGGCATGCAGGCCGGAGACGCCGGCGGCCTCTTCCAGCACGCGGCGGCGCTGCTCGGGTTTGGCCTGGATGATTTCGCCGATGCGGCCCTGATGCACCAAAGCCGGCGAACGCGCGCCGGTCGAGGCGTCGGCGAACACGATCTGCACATCGCGGGCGCGGACTTCGCGGCCATTGATGCGGTAGGCGGAGCCGGCTTCGCGCTCGATGCGGCGCGCGATTTCGATGCCGTCGGTGTCGTTGAAGGCGGCGGGCGCCGAGCGCTCGGAATTGTCGATCGAAATCGCCACTTCGGCGTGGTTGCGCGCCGGCCGGCTGTTATTGCCGGAGAAAATCACGTCGTCCATCGACGAGGCGCGCATGGATTTATATGAGCTTTCGCCCATCACCCAGCGCAGCGCTTCGACCAGATTGGATTTGCCGCAGCCATTCGGCCCGACCACGCCGGTCAGACCCGGCTCGATTTGAAAGTCGGTCGGTTCAACGAAAGATTTGAAACCGATCAGGC
>CAITEM010000627.1 GCA_903891395.1 uncultured Hyphomicrobiales bacterium
GCGAATCTAAGTTCTTAATATCGGGGAGTGCCTGGCACAAAGGCGTCAAACGCCGCCCAGAATTGTGCGCGGTAAATATCCTGCTCCTGCAGGATTTCGTGGCGGCTCCCGGGCAGAATAAGATGCCGGCCGGCCAGCAAGTTCATGCCGAAGTTTTCGATCGCCGGCGTCGAGACGACTTCGTCGCGGCCGGCGGCGTCCAGCAGCAAAGGCTGGCGGATGCGCGCCGCGTAAGACGGCGCAGTGAACCGCTTCATCGCGCGCATCGCGGCATCGACCCAGGAAATCGTCGGCGCCGCGAGGCCGAGCGCAGGCTCTTCCTCCAGCACCGCGGCGTTGCGCGAGAAGCGTACCGGGTCCGACGTCAGCACATTGCCGAGGAAATCTTCCGAGCCAGTCGCCTTGCCATGGCCCGTGGGAATGTAGGACGAGCCACGCCCGAACAGACGCAGCATACGCGCCAGTGGTCCAGCCGCGCGCAACAGCGGACCGGAGCGCAGTCCGATCATTGGCGCCGACAACACGACGCGTTCGAACCAGCGGCTGCCATCGTGGCAGGCACGAATGGCGACAGCGCCGCCCATCGAGTGACCGAGCGCAAAGATCGGCGGCGGGCAATCGGGCAGCACCACCTGCTCCATGATAGCGCCGAGGTCGGTGGCGTATTCGGAGAAATTGCGGATGTGGCCTTTTTGGGGATCGGCCAGCGCGCGGTCCGAGAGGCCCTGGCCGCGCCAGTCGAACGTCGCCACCGCAAAACCCCGCGCTTGCAGATCGCGCACCGTCTCGAAATATTTTTCGATGTATTCGGCGCGGCCCTGCAACACGACCACGGTGCCCTTGCGGCCCGGCGGCGGGTCCCAACGCGCAAAGCGCAGCGTCACCCCGTCGGGGGTCTTGATGGTGCCGGTCACCGCGTGGTCGGGCACTGGATTGGCGGGAATCGATATGAGGCGCATATTATTTAACTAACTGATTTTCCTAAATTTTTTCTATCTGTTCGGACCTCTTGCGAGGCCAAAATGACATTCCCATATCTGCATTGCGCAGGCCATACCGGCTGCGCACGGGTTCGGTTCGGCCATTTGGCGGATCGCCCGCATGTCGCTCACCTATCAGGAGGATATGCTTATGCGTACGTTTGATCTTGCTCCGCTTTATCGTTCCACCGTCGGCTTCGACCGGCTTTTCTCGATGTTGGACGGGTTCGAATCCGCCCCCGGCTACCCGCCCTATAACATCGAGCGCACCGCCGACAACGAATACCGCGTCAGCGTCGCGGTCGCCGGCTTTGCCGAGGACGAGCTTTCGATCGAATCGAAAGAAAACACCCTGACCATCAAGGGCGCCAAACAGACGGCGGAAGAGAAGAACGCCGATGTTCTGTATCAGGGCATCGCCGCGCGCGCCTTCGAGCGCGTTTTCCAGCTCGCCGATTACGTCCAGGTGAAAGCTGCCAGCCTTCAGAACGGTTTGCTGCACGTCGATCTGGTTCGGGAAATTCCCGAGGCCAAGAAGCCGCGCCAGATTCCGATCGGCAACGGCCAGGCGAAGGCCCAAGTGGTCGACACGAAAATCGCCGCCTAAGTCGACGGAGCAACATCACGAATGACGGAGCGCCCCGGAAATTCCGGGGCGCTTTTATTTTGCGGCGTCGTGTCGATTATTCGTCGTGCGGCGCTACGGCGGGAGGAACGTAACCCGGCGGCGGCGTGTCTGCGTTGAGTTCCGGCAGACGCGGAGACTGATCGGCGTCGGCGCGCGCCCCGGATTTGCCGTCGAACTTCGGCGTCGGGCGAATGGGCGTTGGACCTTCGGCGGCCGGTGGCGGCGCGCTCAGCACGGCACGGCGCGGACTCGGTGGTTGCGGCAGAACGGGTGCAGGCGCGCGGGATTTGGGCGTCATATCGATCTGGCGGACCGTGCGTGGTTTTGGTTTGGCTTCCATGCGCGGAGCTGGAGCAACGGCGCGATATGGCGGACGCCGCGGCGGCGGCGGCGCGACGTCGTCGTCCTGAACATCAATATCGTCGCGGCTGTCGCCTGAATCGCGGTCGGCACGTTCGTCGGGCTGATCGCGATCGCCGGCCTGCGGTACCTGAATGATGTGCGCGCCGCCCTGATAGCCCGGCGCGGTATTCACCGGCTGGGCCGGTGCGACCGAGAGAATATCGCCAAACCGGGCATCGGCCACGACACGAACCGGCACGCCGCGCGGATCGACCGCATTCATCATGTAATATGGCCCATGCCGCACCGGTTCGCCAATCGGCTTGAGGCGCATCGAGCGCACGGCGGCAACGATTTCAACGGCGGGTACGGCGTCGGCCTCGGTCACGACGGTATCGATTTTGGCGCCGGCAAAGACAAACGGCAGGGTGGCGGCCAGAGCCACTCCCACCACACCGATCGTCAGCGCCTTTTTCACAGCCGTGATCCTAGCGCCGGGCAATCAGCCGGATGATGTTGTCGAGCGACAGCGCGCCGGCGCCGCGCGACAGCAGCACCAGCAGAATCGCCGCCCAATAGACCTGCACGGTCCAAAGCCCGGCCGGCATCAGATAAAATTGCACCGCCGTGACGAGCAGAAGGCCAAGCGCGGCAAAGCGCGTGGCAAAGCCGACGACCAGCAGCAGCGGCAACGCGAATTCGGCATAGGCCAGCGCGGTGGCGGCCATCGCCGGCGGCACCATCAGCGGCGGATAGGCGGCGACGAAGGCATTGACGGCTTCGGCCTTCACCTGCATCGGCAACAGCGCCGAGAAGCTGAAATTGTAGAAGTCGAACGACAGCAGCGAGCCGGTGATCTTGCTCTGGCCGTCGAAGAAGAACACCCGCGCCATGATCAGCCGCAGGCCCAGCGCCACCAGGGCATATGGCACGAACGAACAAGCTGCGATGAAACTGTCTACGGTCAGGCCGACCACCGATCGCGAACGGCGGGCGCGCTCGGCCGCCCGCTTCGAGATGGCATGAGAGGTCGCGAGCGCCGCAGCAACAGCCGGCGACGGCCGCATGATGGAATTGTGCGGCAAGTCCAGAGCCGGCGGCGCCAAAGCAGCCAGCCGTTGCGTGAGCCGCGACATGGCCGCTTCCCCGGAGTCGATGGGGCGGTGTGCGGTGCTGATGTCGGCCATGATGCTCTCCGTTTAAGACTTTGTGCACCATAACCGCCGCCGCGCCGGCCGCTCCTAAATCCCCTCGGCAGGGTTACAATCCACGGTTAAACGGTTAACCCGCCAAGCGCTTTCCACATGCGCCGTCCGCGCAACGGTATTGCGCGCGGCCGTCGCGCGTGGTCCCCTTCTTGCTTGTTTTGGAACCAGCGCCGCAACAAAAGGTCGGTTGGAGCGATTCCAGCGTGGACCAGCCTTGTGTGGCGGTGCAAAATTTGGCATGGTCCATTAGGACAGCAATGCTGTCCTAATAAAGTGGCGGCGGGTATCAAGCGGGGCGGCAATAAGGCATCGGGCGGGTCTGCCCGGGCGCGGCTGCCCTTCACAAGTTTGGGTGCATTTCGACCGCGGCGCCAAGTGCGCTGGGACGGGATGAGTACGCTGGAGGCTTGAGGCCGCCGGCGAGGTAGGGCGAGATGAACGAGCGTAATAACGGCAAAGCTTCTTCCGACCGCAAAACCGGCGCGCGCGCGCGCGCGGAGGCGCCGTTTCTCGGCTCGACCGCCGATCCCGGCACGCCGTTGCGGCAGGGCCTGTACGATCCCGCGCTCGACAAGGACGCCTGCGGCGTCGGCTTCATCGCCGACATTAAGGGCCGCAAGTCGCACAAGATCGTCGAAGACGGCCTGCGCATCCTCTGCAATCTCGAACACCGCGGCGCCACCGGCGCCGACCCGCGCATGGGCGATGGCGCCGGCATTCTGGTGCAGATCCCGCACAAGTTTTTCGCCAAGGAGGGCAAGCGCCTCGGCTTCGCGCTGCCGGAGCCCGGCGAATATGCCGTCGCGCAATTGTTCATGCCGA
>CAITEM010000628.1 GCA_903891395.1 uncultured Hyphomicrobiales bacterium
CGCGGACGACGTCGAAAAAGCGGTTGAGTCGCAACTCAAGACCTTGCCGCGCAAGGATATCGCCGCCGCGTCGTGGCGCGACTTCGGCGCCATCATTTTGGTGCCGAAGCTCGACGATGCCATCGCATTGGTCGACCGGCTCGCGCCCGAGCATCTTGAGATCGCCGCCGCTAACGCCGACGTCCTGGTGCCCAAAATCCGCAATGCCGGCGCGATCTTCATCGGCGCGCATACGCCGGAAGCGATTGGCGATTACGTCGCTGGCTCCAATCACGTGCTGCCGACAGCGCGCTCGGCGCGTTTTTCGTCGGGCCTCGGCGTACTCGATTTCATGAAGCGCACGTCGCTGCTGAAATGCGGACCCGATCAGTTGCGCGCGCTCGGACCCGCCGCAATCGCGCTGGGCGAGGCCGAAGGCCTGTCCGCGCACGCACGCTCCGTGTCGATCCGCCTCAATCAAAGTTGAACACACAGCGATGACCCGATGAGTCCGGCGAAACCAAACGTGAGCAAACGGCGTCTGGTCTCGGTCGAACTCGACGAGGCCTCGATCGGCCGTTCGAACGAAGATGTCGAGCACGAGCGCAAGGTCGCGATCTACGATCTGCTCGAGATGAACTATTTCGCGCCGGTCGAGCACGACGGCGGGCCCTACGCCCTGCACCTCAGTGTCAACGCCAACCGCCTGGTGTTCGACATCCGTCTCGAGGACGGCACGCCGGTGATGGCGCATCTGTTCTCGCTGTCGCCGCTGCGCCGGATCGTGAAGGACTATTACATGATCTGCGACAGCTATTACGCGGCGATCCGCACGGCCACTCCCGACAAGATCGAAGCGATCGACATGGGCCGCCGCGGCATCCACAACGAAGGCTCCAATATCCTGATGGAGCGGCTCAAGGACAAGGTAACGGTCGATCTCGACACGGCGCGCCGTCTGTTCACCTTGATCTGCGTGCTGCACTGGAAGGGGTGACTCTTTAATGTCCGAGCGCCGGTCGCGCCCCCATGCGGTGTTGTTTGCTTGTGGCATGAACGCGGTGCGCTCGCCGATGGCGGCGGGTCTGTTCAAACAAATGTTCGGCACCGCCGTCTATGTCGGCTCGGCGGGCGTGCAGAAGGGCGAACTCGATCCCTTTGTCGTCGCGGTGATGGACGAGGTCGGCATCGATGTTTCGCGACACAAGCCCACCACCTTCGAGGAGTTGGAAGAGCTTGAAGGTTTGAGCTTCGACTTGATCGTGACGCTGTCGCCGCCGGCGCACCACAAGGCGCTTGAACTGACGCACACCATCGCAGCCGACGTCGAGTACTGGCCCACCGTCGATCCGACCGGCATTGAAGGCAGCCGCGAGCAGCGGCTCGATGCCTATCGCGAGGTCCGGGACCAGTTGACGGCGCGCATTCGCGAGCGGTTTGGCGGGCCGGCTGGTGGAAACGAGTAATTTGCGAAAACAGGCCCGTTCCGCTAGCGTCCGGCGCCTTCTCGAATCTCATTCAGAGCCGCTAAGCCCATGATCGGCCGTCCAAAATTCGTTCTCGCCTCCGGCTCGCCGCGGCGCCTCGCGCTGGTCAATCAGGCCGGAATCGAGCCGGATGCGCTCAAGCCGGCGGATATCGACGAGACGCCGAAGCGCGGCGAGATCCCGCGCGCCTATGCCACACGGCTGGCCAAGTCCAAGGCGGAAGTGGCGCTCGACAACGTCAAGCTCGATGACGAGCTGCGCGGTGCTTACGTCCTGGCTGCGGACACCGTGGTGGCGGTCGGCCGCCGCATTCTGCCGAAGGCCGAACTGCTCGACGAAGCGGCGCAATGTCTGCGTCTTCTCTCCGGCCGCAATCACCGCGTCTACACGTCGATCTGTCTGGTGACGCCGAAGGAGGCGTTCCGCCAGCGCCTCGTCGAAACCCGCGTGCGGTTCAAGCGGCTGTCGGCCGAAGATATCGAATCGTATCTCGCTTCCGGCGAATGGCGCGGCAAAGCCGGCGGTTACGCCGCGCAGGGCATCGCCGGCACCTTTATCGTGAAATTGGTCGGTTCCTACAGTAACGTGGTCGGCCTGCCGCTCTACGAGACCATGAGCCTGCTCGGCGGCGAAGGTTATCCGATCCGATTTGGCTGGCTGAACGCGGTGTAGTCTCGATCCATCTCCGCTCATTCCCGCGAAAACGGGGATCGAAGACTTTGGGTCTGCTATTGCGGGGACGAACGGTAAATAAAGTCGCGTTGGGAGAAGACGGCGCCATGAATGAACTCGCCCGCAAAACCAATGCCGCGCGCTGCCCGATCTGCAGCAAGCCGGTCGACGTTGCGTTCAAACCGTTCTGCTCGAAACGCTGCGCCGACGTCGATCTCAATCGCTGGCTGTCCGGCGTGTACGTCATCCCGGTCAAGGATACCGACGACGAGGAAGAGCGCCCGCCGGGCGACGAGAGCGACAAGCCGTGACCGATAAAGCCGCCGCACAGGATTGGCCGGAGCGGCTGTATCAAACCTTCAAGCGCGCCGGCATTCGTCAGGTCGGCTATGTGCCGGATGCCGGCCACGCCAGACTGATCGACCGTTGTCGTGCCGATCCCGACATCCGCGATGTCGTCCTGACCACCGAAGAAGAGGGCGTCGCCTTGGCGGCGGGCGCCTGGCTCGGCGGTCAACGTGCGGCGCTGCTGATGCAGTCGAGCGGGCTTGGCAACTGCATCAACATGCTGTCGCTGGCGCGCTCATGCCGCTTTCCGTTGCTGATGCTGATCACGATGCGCGGCGAGTGGGAGGAATTCAACCCGTGGCAGGAGCCGATGGGTTCCATCGTCGATCCGGTGCTCAAGCTCTGCGAGGCGGAAATTTTTCGCGCGCGTCAGCCGGACGAGGTCGAGGGCTTGGCCGAACGCGCGGTGCAAACCGTGTTCGGCGATGAACGCATCGCGGCCCTGGTGCTGTCGCAGGAACTGATCGGCAAGAAGGTCTGGACCAAATGAGCAGCGGGAGACTGGAACGCCGCGCCGCCATGACCACGCTGCTCACCGATCGCGGTGACGATCTTCTGGTCGTGCCGGGTCTGGGTTCGACCTGCTGGGATCTCGCCGCCGCCGGCGACAATGACCGCAACTTTTATCTCTGGGGCGCGATGGGCGGCGCCGCGATGATCGGGCTCGGCCTGGCGCTGGCGCGGCCGGACAAGCGCGTGGCTGTGATCACCGGCGACGGTGAGATGTTGATGGGCTTGGGGTCGCTCGCCACCATCGGCATTCAGAGGCCGGCCAACCTCGCCGTCATCGTGTTCGACAATGGCGTCTACGGCGAGACCGGTATGCAGCCGAGCCACACTCAAAACCGCGCCGAACGCGCCGGCGTCGATTTGCTCAAGGTCGCCGCCGGCTGCGGCCTCGATCCGTGTCTCGACGTGCGGGACGAGGCGGCCCTGGCCGATCTGGCGGGGCGCCTGAAGCGGCTGAACGGCACTTTGTTCGCCCGGGTTACGATCGAAGCGGCCGAGCCGCCGCGCGTGCTGCCGGAGCGCGACGGGGTCGTTCTCAAGCGGCGGTTCCGCGCTGCCATAGGCCTCTAAGGCTCGATTTTCCAGAGGCTTGGCCGTTCTGGACAGGCTGGAGTCCAGCCTCTATAACGCCCGCGCTCTCCTTGCCCCGGCTACCGGGGTGAGTTTGGCGCCCAGGTAGCTCAGTTGGTAGAGCATGCGATTGAAAATCGCAGTGTCGGTGGTTCGATTCCGCCCCTGGGCACCACTTCCCGCATCGCGCGTAACAATCTAAGTCGGCGTCTATTGCGGCGCCTTGCCGCGCGCGATGACGTTTTTCATGTTCTTGAAGTCGCCGGCGAGGAAACGGCGGATGTTTTCCTGGATCGTCGGCAGGTTGTTGCGCGCGGAATTGTCGTGCGTCGCCGCCTGATGGCAGGTGATGATGACGTTGTCCAAATCCCATAGCGGATTGTCCTTCGGCAGCGGCTCCTGCGCGAAGACGTCGAGGGCTGCGCCCGCGATCCGCTTCGAGCGCAGCGCGTCGAGCAAGGCCGGCTCATCGACCACGCCGCCGCGCGCCAGGTTGATCAGATAACTGTCGGGCTTCATCGCCGTGAACATCTCGGCGTCGATCATGTTGTGGGTCTGCGGCGTATAGGGCGTGAGCACGATGAAGTAGTCGATCTTGCCCAGCATCTCCTTCAATTTGCTCTTGTCGTAGACTTGGTCGAAGCCCGCGACCTGGCGCACACCGGAGGTGAAACCGAGCACGGTCATATTGAACGCCTTGAAACGCGGCGCCATCGACTCGGCGATCGACCCCATGCCGAGAATGCCGACGGTCTTTTCGTTGAGCAGGCGAGACGGCCAGTTTTCCCACTTGTGCTGGGCCTTGTTGTTGAGGCTGCGCGGCAGGCTGCGGCTCAGCGCCAGCATCAGCGACATCGCCGCTTCCGACATCGGCGCGCCATGAACGCCATGGATATTGGTGACGATGATGGTGTCGCGCAGCGACGGCCGGTCGGCGATATTGTCGACGCCGGTGCCGATGCCCTGAACCCATTTCAGCTTCGGTGCGCTGGAAAAGACGTGGTCGGCCTTGCTCTCAAGATGCGGGCCGTGCGTGACGATGATCTCCGCCTCGGCAAGATAGGGATCGGCGTCGGCAACATTGGCAACGATGTTGACGGTCAATTCGGGGAAGGTCTGCGCGATTCCGTTGAAATACTGTGTCCGGATTTTCTCATGTGATCGGAGAATAATGAGTAGCGCGGGCTTTGCGTTCATTGATAAGAACACTCCGGACGATAAAAAAACGAGGCGGGCATGAAGATCACGGCGATCGAGGATATACACGCCAGTGCCGGCTGGCGCACGCTTTCGTTTCTGAAAATCACGACCGATGCCGGCCTGGTCGGCTGGTCGGAATTCGGCGAAGGCCGCTCGATTCCGGGCCTGACCGGCGTGATCCGCAAGATGTCGGCGCAATTGATCGGACAGGACCCGCGCCAGGTCGGCCGCATCAGCGCGAAGCTCTACGCGCATACCAGGACTGCAAACAGCGGCATGATCGCGCAGGCCATCGCGGCCATCGAAAACGCCTGTCTCGACCTGAAGGCGAAGGCGCTCGGCGTCCCCGTCTACGAGTTGTTCGGCGGCGCCTTGCGCGACAAATTGCCGGCGTACTGGTCGCACTGCGGCACCTTGCGT
This sequence comes from uncultured Hyphomicrobiales bacterium, assembly GCA_903891395.1. GTDB lineage: Bacteria > Pseudomonadota > Alphaproteobacteria > Rhizobiales > Xanthobacteraceae > Pseudolabrys. Next base: position 5,187 of record CAITEM010000628.1, read on the forward strand.
GTGCGCCATCCCGACCTGTTCGGCGGCAAGCCGCTGCGCTCGCTCGACGACATCGTCACGCTGGGCAAGGAAGTGGCCGACGGCCAATACCCGGCGCTCAAGACCAACATTCTGACCTTCGCGAACGGCAAGGCGTCGAATTATCAGGGCGGCTTCGGCATGAGCGAGGGCCACCCCGAGCTCAATCTCGACGAGCGCATGTTGAACGGCATCGTCGACCTGATGTCGGCGTTTCGGCAGGGCGCGGGACCCGACGTGAAATTGTCGATCGATCTGAACTGCAACTTCAAGCCGGAAGGCGTGCGCCAGATCGCGAAGGCGCTGGAACCGCTGCGGCTGCTTTGGCTGGAATTCGATCTGCACGATCCGAAGTCCCTGGCCGCGATCCGCCAATCGACCACGACGCCGATCGGCTCGCTGGAGACGATCTACGGCCGGCGCAATTTGAAGCCCTATCTCGAGCAGACGGCGGTGGACGCCGTCATCATCGATCCGCAATGGAACGGCATGATCGAGTCGACCCGCATGGCGGCGCTGGTCGATACCTATGACGTCAACGTCGCCGTGCACAATTATCACGGACATCTCTCGACGCTGATCGGCACGCATTTTGCCGCGGCGATCCCGAACTTTCGCATTGCGGAGGTGGTGGTTGACGAAGCGCCGTGGGTGGCGGATTTGTTCACCCATCCGGTCGTTCTCAAGAACGGCGAAATCACGGTTCCGGACCGACCCGGCTGGGGCACCGACATCAACGAAGACGCGGTTCGCGCGCATCCCGTGAAGCTCTGAGCAGAAATCACCAGGACATTGTCATGATCAATCGCCGCCACTTTGTTGCCGCCACCGCCGCCTTTGCGGCCTCCGGGCGTGCTGCCTTCGCCCAGGCCTGGCCAAGCCGCCCGGTGATCGCGGTCGTGCCGTTTCCGCCGTCGGGCAACGTCGACATCACGGCGCGGCTGGTCGGCGGTCCGTTCGCGGCGGCGCTGGGCCAACAGTTGGTGGTCGAGAACCGTCCGGGCGCCGGCGGCAATATCGGCAACGAAGCCGTCGCGCGCGCCGCGCCGGATGGCTACACCGTGCTGTTCACGCAAGGCGGCATCGCGGTCAATCAGTTCCTGTACAAGAACCTAAAATACGACACGGCGCGCGACTTTGTGCCGGTCTCGCTGCTGGTGCTTGTGCCGAACGTCATCGTGATTCCAGCGAGCCTGCCGCCGAAGACGATGGCCGAGTTCATCGCATACGCGAAGCCGAAGAAGCTGCTCTACGCCTCCGCCGGCAACGGAACATCCAGTCATTTGTCGGGAGAGCTTCTGAAGCGAAAGCTCGGCATTGAATTGACCCACATTCCCTATCGCGGCACTGCGCTTGGCGTCACCGACATGATCGCTGGCCGCGTCGATGTGACCTGCGATAACGTGTCGGCTCTGCTGCCGCACATCAAATCGGGCGCGTTGCGCGCGCTCGCGGTGACGACGCCGGAACGGCTGCCTGTTTTGCCGGATGTGCCGACGATGGACGCCTGCGGCATCAAGGATTTCAAGTCGTCGGGCTGGACCGCGGTGTTTGCGCCGGCCAAGACGCCGGCCGACATCATCGCCAAGATGAACCAGGCGCTGGTTGCTGCCGTGCATCAGGCCGACGTGCGCAAGACCATGGAGCAGGTCGGCAATGTCGTGGTCGGTTCGTCGCCCGCGGAGTGCGCAAAATTCGTCAAAGACGAAAGCGACACCTGGGGCCCGATCATCAAGGAAGGCAATATCACGATCGACGGCTAGGCAAGCCGTTGCGGTGGCCTTGCTGGTTGCGGTGAAACCCGTCATCCTCACTCGATAAAAGCTCATCCGGCAATGCCGGAATAAGAGCGTAAAATGGGGAGGACGACGCATGCTGATGACAGCATTGCTCATCGTTCACGGCTTGGTGGCGGTCGCGCTGCTCGGCGCGGTGACGCATCAGGCGGCGGCGGTGTGGTGGCCGGTGCGCGCTGGCGCCGGCGGAAATTTTGTCGATCGTTTCCGGGCGGTGTCGTTGAAATCTTACGTCAACGCCATCGTCGTGCTGTATCTGGCAACGGCGCTGCTCGGCGCCATCATCTACACGCACTACACAATCAGCGCGCGGATCGCGATCATCCAGCTCCAGCTCTGGAAGCCGTACGGCCTGTTCGAGATCAAAGAGCACTTCGCCGCGATCGGGCTCGCCACGCTGCCGGCCTATTGGTATTTCTGGCGGCAGCCGGGCACGGATTACGCCCGTGTGCGCGCGATGCTGACCGCGATACTCACCTTTATCGTCTGGTGGAATTTCTTGATCGGGCACATCCTCAACAACATCCGGGGGTTCGGGTCATGACGGCATCGCGCACCTTCGGCGTCTTTGCGATCGTTTTCGCCATCGTCTATCCGATCGTTTATGTGATCGCGACGGAAGTGAACCTGGCGCTGTTCACTTATCATCCGGCGCTGGGCGAGTTCGGCCTTGGCCCGAACGCGCCGCGCAACGGCCCGGCCATGTACTGGTTCGGCTGGATGACGACGTCGGCGCTGTGTGCCCTGGTTGTCGCCGTGATCGCCGCCTATCTGCCGGAGCGCCTGACGAAGCGGCTGCCGGCGACATTGGCATGGCTGGTACCCCTGGCCGGGATGATCGCCGCCGCCGGGTTGATGACGAAGTATTTCGTCCGTTGAAAGGCGCATGCGCGTGAAACGCCTGGTTTTGACGATGGTGCTGATGATGGCGGCCGGTCAGGCGCTGGCCGGTGGTGACGAGTACGATGGCGCCAACGACACCGATTTGCTTGGCCCGGCCTATTTCGGCTTCGTGCGCGACGTCAAAGGCGCGCCAGTCCCCGACGCCGACGTCGTGTTGCGCCCGAAGAACGGCGATCCCGTCACGATCCAGAGCAATTTGATCGGCCTGTTCCGCAGCCACATCGCCAAAGGCGTCTCACCGGACGACGTCGACGTGACCTGCGCCAAGAGCGGCTACAAGCAGACCCGCGTGTTCCGCCGCACACCACCCGGCAGCAAGGACATGTTCATAGAGGTCGACTGCACCCTGCAGCGTCTTTAGGTGCGGCGGTGATCAGGCCGGCGGCGTGCATTGTCGGGCTGCTGCTGGGGCTTTGCTGTCTGGCCCGAGCCCAGCCGGCGGACACAGCGCCTGACACCGTTTTGCTCAATGGCAAGATCGTCACGCTGGAGAGCGCCGCGCCGCTGGTGCAGGCGCTTGCCGTGCGCAACGGCCGCATTGCGGCGGTCGGCGGCTCAAAGGATATCCGCGCGTTGGCGGGCCCGAACACGAAGATCATCGATCTCGACGGGCGCACGGTCATTCCTGGGTTGATCGATTCCCATATCCACGCCATCCGCGCCGGCCTGACTTTCACAACAGAAGTACAATGGATCGGTGTACCCACTTTGGCCGCCGCGCTCGAACGCATTCGGACCGCCGCGCAAAAGACGCCGAAAGGCACTTGGCTGGTGGTGGCCGGCGGCTGGAGCGAGCGGCAATTCGTTGAGGATCGTTGGCCGACGCAAGCCGAAATCGCCGAAGCGGCGCCGGACCACCATGTCTACATACAATTGCTCTATAGCCGGGTGCTGCTCGATCCCGGCGGTTTTGACGCGCTCGGCATCGCCGCCGATCCAGTGCTGACGGCCGACGTCGCGATCGAACGAGATCGGGCCGGACAGCCGACTGGATGGCTGACCGGCAACAACCGCGCGATCAGCAATCTGTTCAACAGGCTGCCGCGCCCGACCTTCGAGCAGAAAGTCGCCGGCACCCGCGCCTTCTTTCGCGAACTCAACAGCCTCGGCCTGACGGGCGTCATCGATCCTGGCGGCTACAATCTGTCGGTCCCCGACTATCAGCCGCTGTTCCAGGTCTGGCGCGACGGCGGACTGACCTTGCGCGTCGTGTACAGCCTGTGCGCGCCGCGCCGCGATCATGAGCTCGAGGATCTGCAGGATCTCACTCAGGTTCTGCCGATGGGTTTTGGCGACGACTGGTTGCGTTTCAACGGCATCGGCGAAACCGTCACCTGGGGCATGTACAACAACGAAGCGCCGTCCGAGGCGCAGAAGGAGCAGCTTTATCAGACGTTGCGCTGGGCGGCGTCGCGCGGCATGGAGGCGACGTTCCATTGGCACAACGACCGCTCGGTCCACCATCTGCTTGAGGTGCTTGAGCGCGTCGACGGCGAAACGCCGGTCGCGCCGCTGCGCTGGTCGGTGGCGCATTTGAATGACGCATCGCTCGATAGTCTGCGCCGGATGAAAGCCATGGGTGTCGGCTGGCTGATGCAGAACGCGCTGTATTTTCGCGGCGAGGCATTTCTCGGCCAACGGGGCGCCGAAGCGGCGCGGCTGTCTCCGCCGGTTGTGACCGCGCTAAACATGGGGCTTCACGTCGGTGGCGGGACCGACGCGCACCGCGTTATGTCCTTCAATCCTTTCGTTTCTCTGCAATGGATGCTCGACGGCCGCACCGTGAGTGGTGTCTCGATGCGCGCCCCAGAGGAACTGCCGACGCGCGAACAGGCGCTGCGGCTATATACGCTCGGCAGTGCCTGGTTCGCGCATGACGACGACCGGCGCGGCTCGCTGGCCGTCGGCAAGCTTGCCGATCTGGCCGTGCTCAGCCGCGATTACATGACGGTGCCGATTGGTGAAATCGGCGGTTTGCGTTCGCTGCTGACCCTGGTCGGCGGGCGCATCGTCTACGCGGCGGGCGACTATGCCGCGTTCGAAACGCCGTCCGGCACTAGACCTGCTCGGCGTTGAGATAAGCGAGCCGCGCGCCGCAGAAGGCGCAGATACAGCCGAGCGCGAAGGCGATCAGCCCGGCGACCACGTCCACCGTGCCGCCGAGATTGCCGGTCTTGCTCATGATGCCGCCGGCGGTGGCAACGGCGAAAACGACGCCGATCAAGAAGCGTTGCGCCAGCCGGTAGACGAATTCGCGTTCGCGCACCGCCGCGATCAGGTAGGCGCCGGTGCCCCAGCCGCCGACAAAGCCGGCGGCGGCGATGGCCCACCAGGCCAGCGCCGAAACCAGTTGCTGCGGATGGCCGGTCGCGCCGTCGCGCAACACCGCGTCGAGGCCGACGCCGAATACCGTCAGCACGATATGCATCGCCAGCGCCGCGAACACGCCGCAGGCGATGGCTGCGGCATAATGCAATCTGCGGAGGGCGTCGGTATCCATGGCAAGCGTCCGAAACGGCAACGGCGACGACATTTGTCGCCGCCGCACCATATCCAATCGCGCAACGTCGCGCGAACCGCGTGTTTCGGCGCTTAAGGGCTAAGCTGCCGCGCGCGGCAACGAGTTCAGCAAGTCGTGAAATTCGCGCTCCAGCGCATCGAGCGCCGCCCGGCGCGCCGGTGTCAGCGAAGTCTCGTTTTTGTTGTCTTCAGTTGTACGCACGTCGGACTGGAATACTGGGTAGTCCACCGCGTCCAGGCTCATTGCGTCCCCCGTTGCTCTCCGAATCAAACAAGACGTATCTGAGTCGCGGCAGGCGCAAAATCTGTGGATAAGCCCGGAATTTTAATTGATCCATCTGTGACATTTTCGCGACAGGTGCCGTTAGTCGGCGAGTTCGCGCATGATTTTGTACAGTGCGGCCTGACCTTCGAAGCCGATACCCGGACGTTCGGACAGCGTGATCGCCCCGTTTTCGACGCGGGCGTCGTCGGCAAAGCCGCCGAAATCGCCGAACACACCGGGGTACGATTCGGCGCCGCCGAGACCGAAGCCGGCCGCGATCGATAGCGACATCTGGTTACCGCCATGCGGCAGCAGCGACGTCCGCTGCCAGCCGCGCGCGGCCAGCATATCGAGCGTCCTGGCGTATTGCCCGATGCCGTAGGCCTGCGGCGGATCGACCTGGACAATGTCGCGGTCGGCGCGCCAGCCGCCGAAGTGCACCAGATTGGCGACGTCTTGCGTCGAATAGAGATTTTCGCCGGTCGCAAGCGATGGCGCATAGACGCTGGCCAGTTCGGCATGCAGCGCAAGATCGAGCGGGTGGCAAGGCTCTTCGAACCAGTGCAGCTTGAACGGCGCCAGCGCCTTGGCGTAGGCCAGTGCCTCGTCGCGCTGGAATTTGCCGTTGGCGTCGACCGCGAGATGCTCGCCGGAGCCGACGACGTCGAGCACCGCCTCGAGTCGCTTGACGTCCTGATCGAGCGGCAGGCCGCCGACTTTCATTTTCACCAGGGTGTAGCCGGCGTCGAGATGGCGGCGCATCTCGTCCTGCAGGTCCTTGATGGTCTGTCCGGGCCAGTACCAGCCACCGCCGACATAGCAGAACACCTGGTCGGGCACCTTGCCGCCGCTGAAGCGTTCCGCCAGCACGCGGTGCAGCGGCTTGTCGGCGATCTTGGCGACGGCGTCCCAGACCGCGACGTCGATGGTGCCGATGCCGATCGAGCGTTCGGCGTCGCCGCCGATCTTCTCCCGCCGCATCATGGCGGCGACGATCTTGTCGGGGTCTAGATTTTTGCCGGATGCATCGAGCAGCGTGTCTGGCGCCGCCGCCATGATGCGCGGGATGAAGCGTTCGCGCATCTGCGCGCCGCAGGCATAGCGGCCGGTGGAATTGAAGGCGAAGCCGCACACCGGCTTGCCGTCGCGGATCACGTCGGTGATGACGGCGACCACCGACGTCGTCATTTCGGAGAAATCGAAGCTCGAATTGGCGAGCTTCGATTTCAGCGGGATCGCGGTTTCACGGATGTCGACGATACGCATGCTTTGTCATTCCGGAGCGCCGCGAAGCGGCGAGCCCGGAATCCATATTCACGGGCAGGGGTTATGGATTCCGGGCCCGCGCCCATAGCGCGGAAAGGCGCGCCCCGGAATGACGGAGGAAGTTATTCGATCTTCGGCACCTTGGCGTCCTTGATGACGCCGCTCCACTTCTCGACGTCGGTCTTGATGTAGGTGGCGAACTCGGCCGGGGTGTTGGCAACCACGTCGAAGCCAAGCTGCGCGCACTTCTCCTTGACGTCGGGAAGCTGCATCGCCTTGACGATCTCGCGGTTGAGCAGATCGACGATGTCCTTCGGCGTGCCGGCGGCGACGAACACGCCCTGCATGGTTTCGGATTCCTGACCCTTGAAGCCGGCTTCCGCCATGGTCGGCACGTCGGGCAACGTCGCCGAACGTTTCGCGGAAGTGACGGCCAGAGCGCGTAAGGTGCCGCCCTGGACCTGAGGCGCCGCCGGCGGCAGCGCCGAGAAGGCGACCGGCGTGTGGTTGCCGACGGTGGACTGAATCGCCGGACCGGCGCCGCCAAACGGCACGCTGGCGAGTTCGAGTTTGTTGGTCAGCTTGAACAATTCCGCGGCCAGTTGCGGCGTGGTGCCGATGCCGGGATTGGCGATGCTGTATTTGCTCGGATCGGCCTTGAGCAGAGCCACCAGTTCCTTGACGTTCTTGGCCGGCACGGCGGCGTTCACGACCAGGATATTCGGCGACGCGGCGGCCAGTGTAATCGGTGCGAAGTCCTTGAAGGCGTCATAGGGGTTCTTGGCGTAGAGGCTCGGGTTGACCGTATAGCTCGAACTCGCCACCAGGATGGTGTAGCCGTCGGGCGCGGAGCGGGCGACCTGCATCATGCCGATATTGCCGCCGGCGCCGGGGTGGTTCTCGACGAAGAACTGCTGCTTGAGCGCTTCCGACAGTTTCTGCGCGATCAGCCGCGCCATGACGTCGGTCGGACCGGCGGGCGCGAAGGGCACCACGATCTTGACCGGCTTGTCGGGATAGGCGGCGGCAGCCGGCACAAGACCCAGCGCCGACAGCAGCGCCGCGGCGGCGCTCAATTTTGCGAAAGTCCGGATCATCCTCAATCCTCCCTTTGTTGCGCCGGCACTATTGAGAACGGCCGGCTTTCGGTCAGTTTAACGCCGAAGCCCGAGAATTTCCCGGGCTTCTTTCGCGGTCGCCAGTTCGGCGCCGAGGTCGTCCAGGATGCGCACCGCCTTTTCGCATAGTTCGGCATTGTCCCGCGTCAGCTTGCTTTTGCTGATGTAGACGTTGTCCTCCATGCCGACCCGGACATGGCCGCCGAGGAACCAGGCCGCCGTCAGCGCCGGGAATTCCCAGCGGCCGATGGCGAAAGCTGCCCAGTTCGCATCTTTCGGCAATAGCGAGTGCGCGTACATCAGGGTCTGCGGTGTCGAGACGAAGCCGTAGCGCACGCCCATCACGATCTGGAACAGTGGCGGGCTTTTCAGGACGCCGGAACCGAGCAGAACGTTGGCCAGCTGAATATCGCCGGAATCGAACACTTCCAGTTCAGGCAGCGATCCAGCCTTGTAGATCTCGTTGGCCATACTGGAAACGTTTTCAGGCGTGTTGATCACCGCCGCCGAGCCCGACCACATGGTGTTGAGGTCGAGCGTGGCGATGTCCGGCTTGAGTTCGACGATGTGTTCGACGCGCTTGAGCGGATGGATCAGCGTGCTGCCGGGGCCTGCGACGCGGGGATCTTCCTTGCTCGGTACGAAACGTCCGCCGGCGCCGGTCGTCAGGTTGATGATGAGGTCGGAATTCTTGTCGCGGATGCGATCGACGGTCTCGCGGTAATGCGCGAGCTCCATGCTCGGCCGCCCGTCGGGATAGCGCACATGGAGATGCGCGATGGCCGCGCCCGCTTTGGCCGATTCCAGCGCGGCATTGGCGATCTGCTCGGGCGTGCAGGGCAGGTCGGGGTGCTGTTCGACCGTCGTCAGGTTGCCGGTGACGGCGACGGAAAGAATTGTTTTCTTGCTCTTTTTGGGCTGCGCGTCGGCCATCGCTTTTCATCCTGACGAATTGACAATAAACAAACGACTGTTTACATCGGCGTTCTTTCAAATCGGCGATGGTGAGTCAAGCGTGCGCAAGGCGTCTGCGTTGAAAGTGGCAAGTGTGAAGGCGCCGCCGGTCAAGCGGCCGCGCGCGGTGCCGGCGCAGCCCGCGCTTTCGGTCCGTGAAAGAATTCTCGAAGTCGCCGAGCGCATGTTCGCCGAGCACGGCATGTCCGGCGTCGGGCTTCGCGCCATCACCACCGAAGCCAAGGTCAATCTTGCCTCCATCGCCTATCATTTCGGCTCCAAGGATGGGCTGCTGGAAGCGCTGTTCGCGCAACGCGCCGCGCCCATCGCGCAGGAGCGGTTGCGCCTGCTGGCGGAGTGTCTCGAGAAGAGTGCGAAGCCGAAGCTCGAGGACATTCTCGATGCGTTTCTGCGGCCGGCGCTGACGTTGGGCGTGCAGCCACAATTCGGCGGGCCTGCTTTCGTCAAACTGCGCGCGCGGCTCGCCACCGAGCCTGAGACAACAACAAGAAAAATCCTGTCGAAGGCTTTCGATCAATCGAGCCGTCAGTTCATCGATGCGCTGATCAAGGCACTGCCGCAGATGCCACGCCCGGAAGTCGAGTGGCGCTTTCACTTCATGCTCGGCGCGATGTTCTACACGATGGCCGATTCAGGCCGCATCCAGGCGTTGACCAATGGCCGCGTCGACCCCGGTGACGTCAAGCGCGCGCTGCATCACATGATTCCATTTCTGGCGGCGGGCTTCCGCTCCGCGCCAGTCGTTTAACCTTCTCATCACAACAAGGAAAATCGAATGACAAAGAAAGTCACGCGCAAGGACATGACCGCCGCCGCGGAAAAATACAAGAACTGGGGCAAGTGGGGTCCGGACGACGAAATCGGTACGCTGAACTTCACGACGCCGGAAGACATCATCGCCGCCACCAAACTGGTGAAGAAGGGCAAGGTCATTTCGCTGGCGCTGAATTTCGACAACCTCGGCCCGCAGGGCGCCAAGAGCAAATATCCGATCATGGGGCGCATCAATCCGGTGCACACCATGTTGCGTACCGGCACCGACGCCTATTCCGGCGTGCTCGACAAGCGCGGCATCCGCGCCGCCGACGACATGGTGGTGATTCCGCTCCAGTGCGGCACGCAATGGGACGGCCTCGGCCACGTGTTCTATGAGAACTACATGTGGAACGGCTACGACTGCCGCGAGGTGTCGAGCATGGGCGCCGCCAAATGCGGCATCGAGAAGACCAAGAACAAGATGGTCGGCCGCGGCGTGCTGCTGGACGTGGCGCGCTACAAGGGCGTCGACTCGCTCGAGGACGGCTATGGGATTACCAACGAAGATCTGTACGAGACGGCGAAGAAGCAGAAGACCGAACTCAAGCGCGGCGACTACGTCATCGTGCGCACCGGCATGATGGAGCGCTGCCAGAAGGCCGGAAGCTGGGACGGCTACCCGGGTGGCGACGCGCCGGGTTTTGCCTTCGAGACGCTGGATTTCGTCAAGGAAACCGAACTCGCGGCTTTGGCCAGCGACACCTGGGGCTGCGAAGTGCGGCCGAACCAGGTGGCGGAAGGCGAAAACATCAACCAGCCGTGGCACTGGATCACCATCCCGATCATGGGCATGACCATGGGCGAGATTTTCGAGCTCAAGGAATTGGCCGACGACTGCGCTGCCGACAAGGTGTACGAATTCATGTTCGTGGCGCCGGCCATTCCGATCACGGGGGCGGTCGGCTCGCCGGTCAACCCGCTCTGCATCAAATAGCGGACAAGGAGCTTCGCGATGACAAAGCAATACGCGGTCACGCATACCGACGCCGAGTGGCGCAAGCTGCTGACGCCCGAACAGTTTCAGGTCATGCGTCAGCACGGCACCGAAGCGCCGGGAAGCTGCGCGCTGAACTTCGAAAAGCGTAACGGCACATTCTCTTGTGCCGGCTGCGACCAGCCGTTGTTCGTCTCGAAGAAGAAATTCGAAAGCGGCACCGGCTGGCCGAGCTTCAACGATCCCGAGCCTGGCGCCGTTGAAAACACAGAAGACCGCAGCCACGGCATGGTGCGCACCGAATGTCATTGCAGCCGCTGCGGCAGCCATCTCGGCCACGTCTTCCCGGACGGACCGCCGCCCACCCATCTGCGCTATTGCATCAATGGCGTGGCGATGAATTTCAAACCCGATTGAACGGACAAGAAAGAACGAGACGATGAGCACTGTTGGACACAATACCAAGCGCATCGGCGCCGAAGTCCTCGCCGACATGCTGGCGGGCTACGGCGTCACCCACATCTTCATGGTGCCGGCGGTGCTGCGGCGAACCTTTGCCGAAATGGAACGCCGCACCAAGATCGCGCGCATTCACTGCCACGGCGAAAAATCGGCCGCCTATATGGCCGACGGTTACGCGCGCGCCTCCGGCAAG
>CAITEM010000629.1 GCA_903891395.1 uncultured Hyphomicrobiales bacterium
ACCGTCGGACACGATCAGCAGCGCGTCGCGCACGGCGTCAAGATTATAGAGCGGCTCGCCCATACCCATCATGACGACGTTGGTGACGCAGCGATCGCCGCTCGGCACGACGCCATCGGTCGGGCGCGTGCCGCCCGGCCAATCGCCCATGCGGTCGCGCGCCACCATGATCTGGCCGGCGATTTCGCCCGCGGTGAGGTTACGCACCAGACGCTGCGTGCCGGTGTGACAGAACGAACAGGTCAGCGTGCAGCCGACCTGGCTGGAGACGCAGAGCGTGCCGCGCTCGGTGTCGGGAATGTAGACGCACTCGACGTCGTGCGGCAGCTTGCTGTCCGGATCGCCCGGCAAGCGCAAAAGCCACTTGCGCGTACCGTCGATCGATATCTGCTCGGCAACCACTTCGGGTCGCGCCAGCGTGAATCGTTGCGCAAGCTCGGCGCGCAAGTCCTTCGACACACTGGTCATCTCGGCGAACTCAGTGAAGCCGCGGAAATAGATCCAGTGCCAGAGCTGCTGCACGCGCATCTTGCGCTGCGCTTCCGGCACGCCGGCTTCGCCCAATGCTTCGGCGAGTTGCACGCGCGACAGGCCGATGAGCGACGGCTTCTCCGGCGCGACATAGCGCTCAAGCGGCGTCTTCTCGACGAAGGCCGTGGTTTCCGATTGCAGGCTCATGGCGGTGTCTAACACAACAAAATGGCGGGCGGGTTCCGCCGCGCGAACAGGCTTTACGTAAGGATGCCGGGACCGAAAGTCATCCGGGAGCGCCGGGCCAAAATGGGCCGCGACAGCAGCTTACTTGCACTCCTCGGCGACCTTGTCGAGCGCGGGGCCGATGCCTTTGAGCGCATAGGTGTCCGTGGTCTTGGCGCCGGAAGCCGACTCGCTCTTGACCACCAGATCGCCGCCGGCACGCATGGCGGCGACCATCTTGGCCTCGTCGGCGGCATTCTTGACCCAGGCGCCGTCAGCCTGGGTGTACATCACGTAAGTCGCGCTGCCGATGGCCGCGGCCGCGTCGACGCCGCCCTTCTGCGGATAGCCGACGATCACCGAGACCTCGTTCTTCACCTTCTCGCCAGGGCGCGTCGAGATGAAGGCATAGGAGGGATCGCGTTTTTTGCCGGCGGGAACGATCGCGGCCGAACTCGGCTTGGCCAGCGCGAAGCACACTTTCTTGCCGCCCGGCGTCGCCTTGTAAGCGCCCCAGCCGTCGAACTGGCCCAGCAGAACGGCCTGTTCGGTCGGGTCGGCGGCTTTCGGCTTGGCGGCGGCCTTGGGCGCCGCGGGCTTGGCCGCCGCCTTTGGTTCCGCTTTCGGTGTGGCGGGCGGGGTTTGGGCAAAACCGGCGCTCGACAGCGCCACGGCGGTCAACAATGCAATCGCGGGGCTTAGCCAAAACGTCTTCGTCATCTCGCCTAACCGGTTGAACTGAACGACGGTCGAACCCGTCCCAAAAGTCGCGTGATCGTAGCCCATTATGAGGCAAAATCGGCAATGTGAAGGCGATAATCGACCACAGGCAACGACCCTAGCCCGCAAAAGTTAACGCCGGCCAGCCGCGGCCCCGCGGCGCGTGCTAGATACCGCCCTTCATCCGCGACACGCCACCGAAGACCCCGCCCATGAAAGCCCTGCTCTGCACCCACTACGGCACGCCCGACGATCTCGAGATCGCCGACCTTCCAGATCCAGCGCCTGCGCCCGGCGAAGTCGTGGTGCGCGTCCATGCCGCGGCGCTGAATTTCTTCGACACGCTGATCATCGCCGGAAAATACCAGACCAAGCCGCCGATGCCATTTTCGCCGTCGGCGGAATTCGCCGGCGTGGTCGAGGGCCTGGGTGAAGGCGTCACCTCGTTCAAGATCGGCGACCGCGTCATGGCCTATTCGCGCTACGGCGCGGCGCGTGAGCGCGTCGCCATTGCCGCCACGAAGGTCGTCAAGATTCCGGACGAACTCGACTTCGACCGCGCCGCCGGTCTCTGCGTCACCTACGGCACGACGCTACACGCGCTGAAGGATCGCGCCAGGCTCAAGGCCGGCGAAACGCTGGCCGTGCTCGGCGCGTCGGGCGGCGTCGGGCTTGCCGCCATCGAGATCGGCAAGATCATGGGCGCGCGCGTCATCGCCTGCGCGTCGTCGCCGGAGAAGCTCGCTTTCGCTCGCGAACACGGGGCCGACGAAGGCATCGACTATGCCGCCGAGGATCTGAAAGAGGCGCTGCGGCGCGTTACGCAAGGCAACGGTCCCGATGTGATCTACGATCCCGTCGGCGGCGCTTACGCCCAAGCGGCCTTGCGCGCGATCGCCTGGGAGGGCCGCTTTCTCGTCGTCGGCTTTGCCGCCGGCGAGATTCCCAAGATGCCGCTCAATCTGGTGTTGCTGAAAGGCTGCGACGTGCTTGGCGTCTCCTGGGGGTCATGGACCGAACGCAATCCCGCCGGCCATCGCGCCAACGCCGAGCAGTTGCTGGCCTGGGTCGCGCAAGGCAAGTTGTCGTCGCATGTGCACGCGGTCTATCCGCTGAGCGAGGCCGCCGCCGCGCTCAAAGCCATCGCCGCGCGGCAGGTGATGGGCAAGGTGATCTTGCGGCCTTAGGGTCCCGCCAACTTATCCATCGCCTCGGCGAGCTTGACGTCGAGATCGGTGACGCCGCCGGCGTCGTGGGTCGAGAGCGTCACTTCGACGGTTTTGTAGACGTTGAACCACTCGGGGTGATGGTCCATCTCGTTGGCGACGTCCGCCACCTTGGTCATGAAGGCGAAGGCCTCGCGAAAATTCTTGAAGGTGAATTTGCGGGTAATGGCGTCGCGGCCGGTCACATCGGACCAATTGGCGAGCCTGTCCAAAGCGGCCTTGCGGGCTTCGGCGGTCAGTTTCTGCGGCATGATGCGATCCCCTTCGAGGAGCCAACGCGGCGGAACGGCGATAGGTCCGGCCCGAATACTACCCTTTCCGGCCCTCTCAGACGCGCGCGGACCTCAAAAGGCCTGAATTTCGGGCTTTATCGCCCCGGGATGCTTAACCACCCAGCCGTATAAGCGGTTGCTTCCGGCCGCTCTGTGACTATATTGCGCCGCAATAGCAATGCGCGTCGCGGGCCCCTAAAACGGCCCGCGCTTTGATTTTTGGAACACAGCGCGTGACCCCGAAAAGTGGGTACCGGTTTTCGGTAAAGGTCATGCGCGAAGGAAAAT
>CAITEM010000630.1 GCA_903891395.1 uncultured Hyphomicrobiales bacterium
GCCCTCGAACAGGCCGAGCACGGAGGACGCCAGAAAGGCGGTCGCCAGATTGACCAGCAGCCAGTTGAAGCGGCCGCGCGCGATCGACCACACCGAGTCTGACAGTTCTTCGTCGCGGGTGACGCCGCCGAGGGCTTTGATGTCCTCTTCGGCCTCCTCCACGATGACGTCGGCGACGTCGTCGAAGGTGAAGAAGCCGACCAGACGTTCGCTGGTGTCGACCACTGGCGCCGCCACAAGGTCTTAGCGCTGGAACAGGCGCGCGATTTCCTCCTGGTCCTGATCGGCGTGCACCAGCCGGCGCTCGGCATCCATCAATTCCGAAATCGGCACCGGCCGCTTGCTGCGCAACAGCCGGTCGAGCGGAACCGCGCCGAGGAAATGCTGGGCCTCCTCGACCACGTAGAGTTCGTAGAAATGCTCGGGCAGTTCGGCGGTATCACGCATGTAGTCGATGGCTTGGCCGACGTTCCAGTCCGGCGGCACCGCGATGAACTCGGTCTGCATGCGCCGGCCGGCCGAATCCTCGGGATAATCGAGGCTGCGGCTGAGCGACACCCGTTCGGGCTGCGGCAATTGCTCAAGAATTTCGGCCCGTTCGGCGTGCGGCAGATCCTCCAGGATCGCCACGGCGTCGTCGGATTCCATCTCGCTGACGCCCTGGGCGACCGTCCGCGGCTGCAATTCCTCGAGGATTTCCTCGCGCACCGAGTCGTCGACCTCGGTCAGCGCGGTAAAGTCGAAATGGATGCCGAGCAATTCGACCAGGCGCGGGCGCTTGTCGGCCTCCAGCGCCTCAAGCACCGCGCCGAGATCGGATTCATGCAGTTCGCCGACCAGCGCGCGCAGCGCGGGCACATCGCCCAGATCGATGGCGCGGTCGACCTGCGCTACGAATTTAGCGTTGATCGCGCCCTTGGCGTCCCGCATCGGCGGCGTTTTGGTCTTTTTTCGCGGCATGCCGGCCTCGACGGTTGAATATTCGCGGCTTGTACGCCGCGTCTTTGAAAGCGGCAAATGATTAAAGCATAAACTCTGTCATGAAGATGCGCTTGCCGGCCGCTGAATGTTGCAGTCAATTGCGCGCTCCCGAGGCGCACCATGATCAAAAAAGTTGCCCTAGCGCTTGCCGTGGCCCTTGCTCCTCTGGCCGCAGCGGCCGCGCCATGCCCGGGCAACAGTCAGGCACTCGGCACCGAACGGGTGCTCGAAGTCGACGTCAAATCTACGCCGCGGGTCGGGCGCAAGCACTTCCCCACCACGCTGCCGCTGCGCCGGAAGGAACTGGTGCTGACCTTCGACGACGGCCCCTGGCCCAGCACCACGCCCAAGGTGCTCGATGCGCTCAAAGCCGAATGCGTCCGTGCGACGTTCTTTCTGCTGGGCAAGAATGCCGAGGCCGCGGCGGCGCTCGCCCGCCGGACGCTAGCCGAGGGTCACACCATCGGCCATCACACCTACGGGCACCCGCTTCTCGATCACATGCCCTTCGCCAAAGCCGAGGCCGAGATCGATCACGGCATCGAGGAGGACGAATACGCCGTATTCGGCCAGCGCCGCACGACCCCGGCGACGCCGTTCTTCCGCTTTCCGGGATTTGCCTCGACCAAACCGCTACTCGACCGGCTCAATGAGCGCGGCGTCGTCGTGTTCGGTGCCGACGTCTGGGCCAGCGACTGGGACCCGATGTCGCCGGAGCAGGAACTTCATTTGATCCTGAGCCGTATCGAGCAGATCGACCATGGCATCGTGCTGTTCCACGATACTAAGGCGCAAACCGCCCATATGCTGCCGGCGTTCCTGCGGGAGCTGAAAAAGCGCGGCTTCCACATTGTTCATGTGGTGCCGGCCGGCGCCAAAGGCATTTTAAACTAGACCCCCCTGTTTCCAGGCTATTCAGCGCCGTACCACTTCATTTTTCTGTGGATCATTAACCATGTTTTGGAATGGTTAATGAAAGGTTAATTTTCGGGTCGCTACTTCCACCGGGTTCGGCCATTTTGGCGGCGCGCCACAAGGCGCGGGGGCAGATTCGAGGGACGGTATGCGCGGCGTTGCGGTGATTTTCTGTTGTCTGGCCGGAGGTCTATTCGGCGCCGTGAGCGCGGCCAATGCGGCGGCCTGCCCGGGCAATCCGAATGCGCTCGGCACCAGCCGCACCATCACCGTCGATCCGCAGGCAATGCCCAAGATCGGCAGCATGCAATACAAGACCACGCTGGCGCTCGAGGATCACGAGGTCGCCATCACCTTCGATGACGGCCCGCTGCCGCCCTACACCAACCGCATTCTCGATACGCTCGCCGCCGAATGCGTGAAGGTCACTTACTTTCTAGTGGGGCGGCAGGCGGACGCCTATCCGGCCACGGTGCGCCGAATCCTGGCCGCCGGTCATGTCATCGGCACCCACAGCCAGAACCACCCCCTCACTTTCGACCAGATGGCCCTGGGGCGCATCGAGCGCGAAGTCGACGGCGGCATCGCCTCCGTGCAGACGGCAGCGGGCGATCCGCGCGCGGTGGCACCGTTCTTCCGCATTCCGGGCCTGCTGCGCAACAAGACGGTCGAAGCCTATCTCGCGACCAAATCGATCGCGGTGTGGAGCGCCGACGAGGTCGCCGACGACTGGTACCGTCATGTCAGTGCCAAAGACATCGTCACCAAGGCGATGAGCCGCATCGAGGCCAAGGGCCATCGCGGCATCCTGTTGCTGCACGACATCCATCCCGCCACCGCCATGGCGCTGCCGGTGCTGCTGCGCGAACTCAAGGCCAGGGGCTATCGCATCGTACAGGCAGTGCCGGCCGGTGAGCGGCCGAAGGTCGCGCCCGAACCGCAGCCCGCTTTGGTCGCCGACGCCGCCGGCGGCTGGCCGCGGCTGGCGCCGACGCGCGAAACCGTAGGCGCGGCGCCCACGGCGCTACCGCCGAAAAGCCTCGACCGCTTTGGCGAGCGCAAGCGCGAGACCAGCAGCAAGGGCGAGCATAAGTCCGGCCGAAAGTTTGCCGATAAATCCGAGCGGACCAGCCGGATCGTTCGCCACCAGCGCGAAAAAGTCTCGCACTGCGAGATGGCGCGTCGCGACCGCGATCCGGTCGTCACCGCCAGCATCGCCCGCAAGCGGCACAAGACCGCCGTGTCGGACGCCGGCTGGACCCGCTTTCAGCGCTAGCGCCGGGCGCTTGCGGCGGTTATCAACGGCCTCAACGGCGCGTCCAAGCGCCGACGGGAGGCATTGTTGAAGAAACTGACCGCGCTCGGCTGGGCCTTTGTCGCCCTGCTTTCGATCTCCGGCCCGGCGTCCGCGCAGAGCGATTATCCGAACCATACGATCCGCATCATCGTCGGCTTCGCGGTCGGCGGCGCCACCGACGTCGCGGCCCGCATCATCGCCGCCAAGATGTCGGAAGAACTCGGTCAGTCGATGATCGTCGAGAACCGGCCGGGCGCCAGCACCACGATCGCCGGTGAGACCGTCGCGAAGTCCGACCCCGACGGCTACACGCTGTTCATGGCTGGCAACGCCAATGCCGTGAACGCGGTGGCGGAATCGAAACTGCCGTTCGACGTGCTGCGCGATTTCGCGCCGATCGGCATCGCCGTCACCTCGCCGAGCGTCGTGGTCGCGCATCCCGACACCGGCATCAAATCCGTCGCCGACCTCATCGCCAAAGCCAAGGCCGAACCGGACAAGGTGATGTATGCCTCCGCCGGCGCCGCCGCAATTTCACATCTGGCAGGCGAAATTTTCGCCTATCAGCAGAACATCAAGCTGACCCACGTGCCGTACAAAGGCAGCACGCAGGCGATGACCGACGTCTTGGCCGGCCGCATCGGCATCATGTTCGCGCCGATCTCGACGGCCCTGCCGCATATCCGGAGCGGCAAGCTGGTCGCGCTGGCCGTCACCTTCCCGCAGCGGCTCGACGACCTGCCCGACACGCCGACGCTGGCCGAAGCCGGCATCAAGGATTTCGATATGTCGATCTGGTTCGGCCTGGTGGCGCCGAAAGGCACGCCGCCGGAGCGGCTCGCCAAGCTTGAGACAGCAATGGACAAGGCTTTGAAGCGCGACGACGTGCGCAAGGCGCTCGCGATTCAGGGTATTTTGGCAGCCTCCGGCCAAGGTCCCGAGGCTTTCACCAAGCACATGCAGAACGACATCGAAAAGCTGCGCGCCGTGTTCACGGCGACCGGCATGAAGATGTCGGAATAACGCTGCTCAAGAGGAATGCGATGACACCTTTGAAGGCTCTGATCGAAAACGGCGAATTGATCGTCGCCCCCGTGGCGCTCAACCCGATGATGGCGCGGCTTGCCGAAGACGCCGGCTTCAAGGCCGTCTATCTCAGCGGCGGTTCGCTTGGCTGGCTCAAATGCGTGACCGAAGCCAATCTCAGCCTGACCGACATGGTGGAGCTCGGCGTCGATATCCGCGGCGCGACCAAGATCCCGATCGTGCTCGACGCCGGCGGCGGCTGGGGCGAGCCGGTGCATATCCATCGCACGGTGGCGATGTCAGAAGTCGCGGGCTTTGCCGCGATCGAGATCGAGGACCAGTATCTGCCGCGGCGCGTGCAGCATCACATCGGCGAGGAAAACCTGATTCCGCCGGAGATGATGGTCGACAAGATCAAGGAAGCGGTCGCGGCGCGCACCGATCCCAACCTCATCATCATCGGGCGCACCAACGCGCAACGGCTATATGGCCTCGACGAAGCCTTGCGCCGCGGCGAGATGTATCACCGCGCCGGTTCCGACATGCTGTTCATCCATTCGCGCAAACCGGACGAATTGCGCAAGATCGGTGAGCGCCTGCCCGGCCCGCTGATGATGTTCGCACCGGAGGATGGCTTCAGCACTTTTGAAATGACACCGGCCGAACTGGCCAAGCTCGGTTTCCGGCTGGCGGCCTCGTCCGGCTCCGCCTTCGCGGCGATGTACAAGGC